>JAYVWH010000374.1:0-3779 GCA_043786265.1 Kofleriaceae bacterium
TAGAAGGCGTGGCTCGCGGAGTGCACACCGATGTGACGTGCGCTACCACGCTCTCGCCGCGGACTACGACGGGACCCTCGCTCACCACGGGATCATCGACGACCTCACCTGGGCGGCGCTGCGCAAACTGCGCGAGTCCGGTCGCAAGCTGGTCATGGTCACCGGCCGCGAGCTCGACGAGTTGCTCGCGCTGCTCCCGCATCCGGAGATGTTCGATCGAATCGTCGCCGAGAACGGCGCGGTCCTCTACACGCCCGCCACCAAGGCGATTCGGTTGCTCGCTCCGCCTCCGCCGCCCGAGTTTGCTGCCGAGCTCGCGAAGCGCGGGGTCGATCGCGTCGCGGTCGGACGCGTGATCGTCGCGGCCTGGGAACCCCACGAGGACACGATCCTCCACACGATCCACGACCTGGCCCTCGAGCTCCAGGTCATCTTCAACAAGGGCGCGGTGATGGTGCTGCCCACCGGCGTCAATAAAGCGACCGGCCTCAAGGACGCACTCGCAGAGCTCGGCCTGTCGCGCCACAACGTCGTTGCCGTCGGCGATGCCGAGAACGATCACGCACTGCTGCTCGTCGCCGAGGTTGGCGCCGCCGTGGCTAACGCCCTCGGCGTGCTGAAGGCGAAGGCAGACGTCGTCCTCGAGCGCGGTCACGGCGCGGGCGTCGCGGAGCTGATCGAACGCATCGTCGACGAGGATCTGGCGGACGTCGCGCCGGCCCGTCATCACGTGCTGCTCGGCCGCACCGGCGACGGGGAGATCAAGCTCGACCCGTACGAGAGCAACATCATGGTGTGCGGCACGTCCGGCAGCGGCAAGTCGACGCTGGTGACGGGGCTGCTGGAGCGCCTCAACGAAAAGGGTTACCAGTTCGCGATCCTCGATCCGGAAGGTGATTACGCGACACTCGACTTCGCGGTCGTCCTCGGTGGTGCCGGCCGCGCCCCGCTCGTCGAGGAAGTGATCGACATCCTCAAGCACTCGCGGCGCAACGCCGTGATCAATATGCTCGGCGTATCGATCGAGCACCGCCCCGAGTTCTTCATGGCACTACTTCCCGCGCTCTCGGAGCTGCGCTCGCGAACGGGGCGCCCGCACTGGCTGGTCATCGACGAGGCACATCACATGCTGCCGACGAGCTGGCAGCCTGCCGGCGAGCTCTCGGTGCGGCCGCACGGCACCGTCTACGTCACGGTGCATCCCGGCAGCGTGTCCGAGTCGGTCGTCGATTCGATCAACACACTCCTTGTCGTCGGTGAGCATCCGGGCAAGACGCTCGAGGAGTTCTGCAAGGTGGCCGGGCACAAGTGCCCGCGTCACCCCCACCCGGAGCGGCTCGCCCCCGGCCACGTCCTGCATTGGCGCACCGGCGCCAAGCAGACGATGATCGTCGAGAGCCAGAAGTGCAAGACCGAGCGAGTGCGCCACTCGAAGAAGTACGTCGAAGGTAATCTCGGTCCGCTCAGCTTCGTGTTCCGTGGCCCCGACGGCAAGCTCAAGCTCAAGGCGAGGAATCTCATGACGTTCGTACTGCTCGCCGACGGCGTCGATGACGACACCTGGGAGTTCCACCTGCGCGCCGGCGAGTACTCGCAGTGGTTCCGCAACAACGTGAAGGACCCCGAGCTCGCCGACGCGACCGAGACGATCGAGCGTGATCCGCGCCTCGGTGCGCAGGCAAGCCGCGCGTTGATTCGCGGCGAGATCGAGAAACGCTACACATTGCCGGCCGACGAGCCGAGCGGCATCATCGACGAGATGCCGTCGGAATCGAGTGCACCGACCCCGACCGCCGCCGACTCTGGGTCGATGCGCTCGATGCGTCCGTCGGCGTGACGTGCGAAGCGGCCCTGGGTCTTGGCGTGCACTGGCGCTTCGCTGGGCCACGGCCAGCCGCCGAACTGCGTGCGGCGATAGTCCGCGAAGGCTTGCTGGATCTCGGCAGGCGTATTCATCACGAACGGTCCGTGCTGCGCGACCGGCTCGCCGATCGGCTTTCCCTGGAGCAGCAGTAGCTCGGCCCCGTCGGGACCAGCGAGGAGCTCGACGGTCGCCTCGGCGCGCAGCAGTGCGCCTGCATGCTCGCGCAGGGACACGTCATCGATCGTCACGGCCTTGCCGCGGAAGAAGTAGAGCGTGCGGTTCGTTCCCTTCGTTGTGGGCGGCAGCGTCCATGTCGCGTTCGGCGCCATCTTGATCGACCAGATCGCGACATTGGAATCGGCGCGCGACGCCCACGAATCCGGCGGCGGCGCCGGCGGCGCTGTCTCGGCGAGCTTGCCCGCGACGACGATGACCACGGTCTCGCGACCCGCCGCGTCTTTGGCGGTGTGACGCGGGATCGTGTGATCCCACAGCATCGAGAAGTACGGGTCGACCATCTTGCTGGCCTTCGGGAGGTTGAGCCAGATCTGGAACAGCTCGAGCGGGTTGGGTGCCTTGTCGTCGAGCAGCGGGAACATCTCCGAGTGGACAATGCCCTTACCGGCGGTCAGCCACTGCGCGTCCCCACGGCCAAAGCGCGCGGCGGCTCCGAGCGAGTCCGAATGATCGATCAGGCCCTGACGCACGACGGTGACGGTCTCGAACCCGCGGTGCGGGTGACCCGGGAAGCCGGGGACTGTCTCGCCGTGATACATGCGCCAGCCGTCCTTGCCCTCGAAGTCCTGACCGATCTGGCGACCGGCGAGCGACGCGGCGGGACCGAGCCCCGCATTGCCGGCCGGATACGCGTCGTCATGGTGCACGCAGAACAAGAACGGATCGAACGTCGTCCACGGAAAGCCGAGCGGGAAGACGCGGAGGATCGATGTGCTCGCCATGAGGTCACATGTACGTCGGATCCCCTCACATCACAATCTAGCCGCTCGCACAGGTCTGTCCCGCGCCACAGATTCCTGAGGCACATCGTTGTGCCCACCATGATCATCTGACGTCGACGAGCGGTGATCCGCATACTTCGCCGTGGCAGGCACTTTGCTGAAGCGAACACACCATGACGTGTGACATCGCTGTCAGGTATTCACGCGCGCGACATCAACTCGGGGTGCGCAAGCCAACGAGATCGCAGGTGAGGTGCGAGGCACATACGTTGCGATGGGGAGCGGTCGGAGGATCTATGCGTTGGCTCTATGTACTGTTACTCGCGACCACCGGTTGCGGGAGCGAGCTCTCCCCCAATGGAGGCTTCGATAGTGCCGACGGCGGTGCCAGCGGCGGCGCCGGTTCTGGCTCCGTCGGCTGTCTATCGTCGAATGAATGCCCGGCCGGTTACGTCTGTGGTGACTTCGGACGCTGCGAAGTTCCGACCTCGACGGGTGATGGCGGTGTCACGCCACCGCCCGAGATCGAGTACGACCTCGGGGCGCCGATCAGCTCGCAGCGATTTGTCTACGTGCCGATGACCGCGCAGGACGAGCTGGTGCGCATCGACGGCGCGACGCTCGAGGTTCGGTCGACCCACGTCGGAGATTCGCCGCGCGAGGTCGCGACGATTCCGGGCACCGACGGCGCTGTCGTACTCGATTCGACGAACGGCACGGCGACGATCGTGCGCCCGGCCGGGGATCACGACAACGTAAAAGTGCTCGGCACGCTCCAGCGGCTCAATCGCATCGACATCGATCCGAGCGGCCGGTTCGCCGTGATCTGGTTCGATCTCGCGAGGGCGATCGGGCAAGGCAACGTATTTGGCTTCGGAAGCTTTCAGGACGTGACCGTGGTGCGGCTCGCGCCCGGTAACGAGAAGGCCGTCAACCTCACCGTCGGGTTCCGCCCG
>JAYVWH010000375.1:0-8661 GCA_043786265.1 Kofleriaceae bacterium
CTCGCGCCTGCACGTCTCGACGAGCTGGCCGAATGGACAGCGATCGCAGTAGCAGTCCTGCACGTGGACCACGCCGGGGATGCCAGGCTCGAGCGGCGCGCGACGCCAGTCACCGGTCAGCGACAGCGCGCCCATCGACGCGCCGTGATAGCTGCGATAGCGCGCGAGGTTCTTGAGCCGACCCGTGACGAGGCGGGCGATCTTGAGCGCATTCTCGTTCGCCTCTGCGCCGCCGAGCGTGAAGAAGACTTTCCCCTTCTCGAAGCCCGGCCCGGCCATCGCGAGCATCCGCTTCGCGAGCTCGACCTTTGCGGGATAGACGGCGTTCGGCGCGCTGATGCACAGCTCGTCCGCCTGACGCTTGATCGCCTCGACGATGCGCTTGTTCCCGTGCCCCGCATGGATCTGATAGCTCATCGCGCCAAGGTCGAGCCACCGGCTACCATCGGCGACGGTGAACCAGGCGCCCTCCCCGCCCGTGATCTCGAGCGGCTTGGCGGCGTTCTGCGCAGTCCACGTGAAAAAGAACGGGTAGTCACTCACGGGTTCACCTCGTAATCGAAGACGTCGCTGCCGCGCAGCACGTCGAGCAAAAGTGCCGTATCCGGCCAGCTCAGCTCGAGCGCGAGCGGCAACTTCGTCAGAAACGGCTCGACCTCCTGGCGCAGGTAGCGCGGCGGGTACGCGGCCTTGAAGACTTCCAGCGTGGCGACCGCGTCGCGGACCTTCGTGATCACGAGTCGGTTCGGCACGCCGATTTGAAAGCCACGCGCGCGCGCCCACTCCGCAACCTCTTTGTCGACCGCGGCCTCGTGCTCGATCGAAAACGACTCCGAGGCATCAGGCTCGATCTCGATCGACTCCGCGCCGCCTTCGGCGCCGCTGCGCGGCCCGGCAGAGCCGGCCCTTGCGCTCGACTCCGCGCCGCCTTCGGCGCCGCTGCGCGGCCCGGCAGAGCCGGCCCTTGCGCTCACAGCCGCCACTTCTCGGGAGCCACGTTGTGGATCAGTCCCTGCTGGGCCCACCAGTCGCCGCTGTCGAGGTTCATCGCCACCGCGCCACAGGTGGCGGTGCCGTGCGGTGCCTCGGGCGTCGACATGTTCGTGCAGATGCTGCGCGGCCAATTATCCTCGGAGCCGAGGCGCAGCCATGCATCGTCGAGGTCGCGCAGCGCGGCCTTGTCGAGATTGTGCTCGAGCCACTTCATGCGGTCGTACGTCGTGCTCGTCTCGGGCACCTTACTGCGCGCGGCGACATCCGCATCGAGGCAGTGGTTGGTGTGGCAGAACGACTTCTTTTCGCCCGCGAACACCATGCGGCGCCGCGTGCCCGACGCCTCGACGGCAAACGCCTCCTTACGATCGGCCACGAAGTAGTGATGCCCCGATCCGATCGGGCTCTTGACGATGAGGTCGCGCGCTTCGGCTGCGGTGTCCTGATGCAGCGCGCGTCGCACCACCGCAGGCCACACCACGCCGAGCGTCGCGTCGGTCGAGTAGAGATTATTGATCGCGACCGCCACGCGCTCGCTGTTCATGCCCGCCATCCCGAGACAGCCAGTCACCGTGAGCAGGCGCGCAGCCGGGCCGTCCTCGCCGTCGGGAATCGACATCACCATCACGTACGGAATCGCGGTGGCGTGCATGTCCCAGGTCTGCGCCAGGATGCGTCCACTCGGCGTCTCCGCCCAGATCGTCGAGCACCCCTCCCCACCGCTGCTCGGATCGGGAAGGCGCAGCGCACCATTGGACCAGTCGCGCCCGCCCGACGTCATGTCCGGGTCATCGCCTGTCGGCGCGCGGCGCCACTTTTCGGGATTCGGATCGAGGTCGCGCAGATCGGTGTAGTGGTTCGCGACCACGATCTCCTCGGGCGCAACGATCGCGCCCTCGGCGATGCCGATCAGCTCGTCGTAGAGGCCCTTGTGATAGCGCTCGAGCACCGGCAGGTGCGCCTTCGCAGCGGAGAGCACCTGCTCGCGATCAGCGAACGCACCGACGCGCGTGCACAGAAACACGCGAATCGCGGAGAGCGCCTTGATCTCGCCGCGGAACGATTCGCCGTGAATGCGGCCCCACTCGCGGGGGGACTTACCGGCCGGTAGCTCGAGGACTCTCATGCTGCCTCCGTGAGCGCTGCTGCTGCCGCGGTGATCTGATCGAGCGCGGGCACGATACCGAGGGTACCGTTCGGATGCTGCCGTACGCGGATGCCGTGCTCGGCGAGGGAGTCGGCGAGCTGCTTGCCGCCGTCCACCACGCGATACGCACCGACGCCGCGCGCCGTGAGCTTGTGGGCCGCGAGCGCTTCGACCAGCGCCTGGCTCTGACCAGCAACGTCGATCAACCGCGCCGCCCGCAGCTGGTGATGCTGGCGCACCAGTGACAGCTCGTCGCCGTCCCATGTCGAGACGAGCGTGAGCGGGGTCGACACGAACCAGCGCGCGGTCGTGTGCAGATAGCCCGTCTGGCCACCGCCCCACCACGCGAGCACGTCCGGGATCAGACCGAGCGCGGGCGACATGAACGCACCGAGGCCAGAGCGATACGTGTGGGTGGTCGTCTCGATCGCGATCAGCGGGATGTCGAGCTCGGTGCGCAGCGCGGCGAGTGCGGCCGCGTGCTCGGTCGTCAGGGTGGCGCCGGTACGCTCCTGCACGACTTCGTAGACCAGGCCGAGGATCTTCGTCGGGCCACCAGCGGCAGCGATCGCTTCACGCAGTGCCTTGATCGTCACGTCGATGCCCGCGGTTGCGGGATGCGGCACGCGCGGCCACGCGAAGTGTCCGGGGCCACCACGGTGCGTCGAGGGATCCGACAGCGAGCGACACGTGGCGACGGTGTGACCGTAGTAACCACCGCCGAGGCCGATCGCAGTGTGCGCTTCCTTGCGCGTGACCTTCATCAGCCGCAGCGCCTTGTCGACCGTCTCGTCGCGGCTCGACGTGAGGTAGATGTGCGGCAGCTCGGGCAGCAGTGCGCCGAGCCACTCGATCGCGCGCACCGTTGCAGGCGTGACGTAGTTCATCAGGGTGAGCTTGTTGACCGCCGGGCCGTAAAGCAGGCCCTTGGCCTCGGCCTCGCGCAGCGACGCGGGACCGTCGGAGAATGGCTTCGTCAGGCCGGACGCGAGATCGATCAACGCCGCGCCGCTCGCGGCGGCGCTGCGCGGCCCGGCAGAGCCGGGCCTTGCGATCTCGATCTCGTGGTCGCCGGCCACGCGCGCGACACGCCGGCGGCGCTCGTCCTGCACGAGCACCGGATCCGGCGCGAACGCGCCGAGCGGGATCCGGTAATAGATCGCCTGGCCCTCGGGATCCTCGTACTGCCCGGTGAGGACACTGACGACGTGCGCGCCGAACACGCGGTTGAGGTGCGTCATCTGCGCGGTCCGGCCCACCCTATTGCGCCCGGTCACGTAGCGATAGCGCGGCGTGCCGTCGGGCTTTTTGCGAGCCGCTGCATCGCGCAGCTGCAGCTCCTTGAGCTTTCGGCCGATGCCCGAGCTCTGGTAGCTCGGCGCGACGGTGATCGACACCGAGTACATCGTGTTGTGTTTACCGAGCATCGCGTCGTCGTCGCAGCCCTCGACGTCCTTGCTCGACTCCAAGGTCCCGCCGATCGCAAATGCGACGAGCTGCTTGCCGCCCTGCGGGCCCGGCGCTTCGCCGACGATCAGCGACCCATCGACATCCTCGATCGCCGCGCGGATCTCGACCGGCGGTGTGCGGCGCGCCGGCTCGTAGACCTGGTACTCGATGTCGAGGATCGCGGGCAGGTGTTCCATCACCTCGGCATGCGGCACCACGCGGTAAACGACCTCGGCCGGTGGCTGCTTCTCGGGCGGCGGCGCGGTCTGGTCCTCCCACTCGGGCGGCTTGCGATCGGGGTGCGCGTCGAGCCACGACAGCGATCGTCGGACCGCCTCGAACAGCATGTCGATCTCGCGGGCGAGGAACGAATCGCTCAGGCGATAGCGCGCGGTCTTGGTCCCGGCCGCAAACACGATCGCGCCACGCCAGAACCGCTGGTTGATGAATGCCTCGAGCATCGCGGGCGTGGGCAGATCGAACGCGAATGCATAGCCGGCACCGCGCGGATTTCCGACCAGGTGTGGATACGCGCGTGCGAGTTGCGCGAGGCGTGGGGCGACGAGCTTCTCGATGCGCTCGGCGTTGTGCGACATCGACACCATATCGGCGTGGATGCGGCCGCGCACGAGCGAAGCACCGTGTGCCGTGGCGGGCTCGGGATCGGCGAAGCGGGACATCACGACGCCGACCTGCGCGCGTTTCGCGAACGTGACGGCATCGGGGTAGTCCTGCTGGCCACGCGGGGACAGCAGCCGGAACTTCGAGTGCCACGCGAACGGGCCGCCGAGGCCAAAACCGACCTGGACCTCGTCGAACACGAGGAACGTCTCGTGCTTGCGGGTGAGCAGGCGCAGCGCGCGAAAGAACCGTTCCGTGGCGAACCGATCGCCGCCCTCGGACTGCATCGGCTCGATCATCACGCACGCGTACTCGCCGCCTTTGATCGCCTCGTGCACGGCCGCCAACGAGCCGACCTCCGCGGCGAGCAACGGGTCGTCCTTGGCGTCACCGAATCGCTCTCTAAGGTCGGCGAGGTCGGCGTTCGCGCACGCCGCGTAGAAGCCGCTTGGAGCCTGCGGCTCGTCGCCCGGCGAGGCCCACACCGGAAACGGCGCGAACGTGCACTCGTAACCGGGCAGCTCGAACGGTGCGCGCTTGCTCGGCGAGTGCGTCGCGTGCAACGCGAGCCACGTGCGGCCGTGAAAGCTGCCGTCGAACGCGAGGACCTTCGTGGCCTGTGGGCGCTGCGAGTTGATGCGGCACAGCGCCATCGCCTTCTCGTTGGCCTCGGCGCCTGATGCGACGAACGTGACATGCGGCAGACCAGGAACCAGCTGGCGCAGTGCGTTCGCGTAGTCGATCGCGGGCCACGTCTCGTGAACCGCGTTGTCCTCGCACGCGACGAGCGTGTCGGCGAACGCGCCCTCGGTGTACGCGCACACGACCGGATCCTCGGCGAACCCGCCAACGACCGTCGCGGTCTGGCTCATACCGTCGAGCACCGCCAGTGGGTGCTGGTCGATCGAGACCATCCACGGTCCCGCCGAGCGCAGGTGATCGAACACCGGCGGCTTCTTCTCTTTCGGCACGCGATCGCCCGCGTAGAGGCGCGCGAGCAGCGCGGCGCTTTCCGGCAGCTTGCCGCCGTCCGGCCTATGGATCGACATCGGGCGTGGCATGTTCACGAGCTCGCGCGCGGCTTCGATCGCCTCCTCGGCGACGTGCTGGGTCTCGAGCCGATCGAGGTCGTACGGTGGCAGGTGGGGGCCAAGCTGCGGGTGCGCGGTGACAACGCCGATCGGATTTTCGAGCGTGGCGAGGGGAACGGTGACGTTGCGATGCGCCCACGCACCGGCGGGACGGTAGTTACCGCTCTTGCCGACCCCGTAGAACGGAAGCCGTGGGCTCGCGAGGTTCGTCGAGCGGTTGTGGTTGAGCATTCCGGACTTGGTGCGCGTGGCAAACTGCTCGAACCGTGCGCGCGAGCCCGTGAACACCGAGTTGACGAAGCCAAACGGGCTCGCGTTGATCACGCCGATCGCCTCGTCGTCGGAATCGATCACCTCGACGGAGAGATCGGGACCGAAGACCTCGACATCGGTGTAGCCCGCGATCGCGTGCACGCCGTCGGGATAGCGGTGCAGCGATCCCGAGCGGTAATAGCCGCCTGGCAGCTTCTCGCCGGGGACGACGGCCTCTGCCCCGCCCGTGCGCGCAGCCTCGACGGCACGCTCGACCTTCGTCAGTGCGCCTTGCGTCGCGACCGGGCCCGCGAACGCAGCTGCGTCGTCGGGATGGCCGAACTTGAGCGAGCGCACGACCTTCGCGAGCGAGTCGATGAACTTGTCCGCGACCTTGCGGTGCACGAGCACGCGTTCGGTACCGGTGCAGCGCTGGCCGGCCGAGAGATAGCCACCGACGATGACCTCGTGCACTGCCTGGCGCGGCGCTGCGTCGTCGAGCACGACGCAGACATTCTTGCCGCCGAGCTCGAGCGCGATCAGCAGCTCGGGCCGATCGACGGCCGCCTCGAGGATGCGGCGACCGACCGCCCAGCTGCCGGTGAAGCACAGCCCACGCAGGTGTGGTGACGCCACCATCGCTGCGCCGACCGTGCCGTCGCCCGCGACAACGTTGAACACGCCCGGTGGCAGCTTCGCCGCGTGTGCGGCTTCGGCGTAGCGCTGCCCGACGAGCGGGGTGATGTCGCTCGGCTTGACCACGACCGTGTTGCCAGCGAGCAGCGCGGGCACGACGTGCGCGTGGCACAGGTGGATCGGGAAGTTGAACGGTCCGATCACGCCGACCACGCCGAGCGGCTGATAACGCAATGACTCGCCGGGGGCGACCGTCCCGGCCTTGAGGTCAGCGGCCATCGCGCCGCGCACGAGATCGAAGCGATTCAGGACCGTGGTGACCTCGACCTTGGCCTCGCTGCGCAGCTTGCCCGTCTCGAGAACGATCGCCTCCGCGATCGCATCGGCGCGGGAGGCGAGCTCGGCCTTGAAGCGGTCGAGATGGGCGTTGCGGGCCGCGGGAGTCAGCGCGGCCCACGCGGGCTGAGCGGCAGCGGCCGCAGCAGCGGCATCGTTGACCGCGGCTGCCGTGAAGCCCGTCTCGAACACGACCGCGCCGTCGGCGGCCGGATTACGCGAGACCAGAGCGCTGCCCGATGGCGCGATGAACTCGCCGCCGATGTAATTACCCAGGGGCTGCACGGCACAAATAGACCACGAAACTGTGCGCCCGTGACGCTGCCCCTGTGGCCGTCTAGCCCCTGTCCCGTGGGATCGCGCCAACCGTGAAAAAGCGTGCTAAAAAGCCAGCATAGATGGCCTCGCTGGTCTTTCTCGCCGGTCCGATCGCGGGCCGTCGCTTCAAGCTCGGCGACGGAGAGTACGTCATCGGGCGCCGGTCCGATTGCCAGATCTTCGTCCCCGATATGCGCGTATCCCGCCAGCACGCCCGGCTGTGGCGCGAGGGCGACGGCTGGACGCTCGAGGACCTCGGGTCCAATAACGGCACGTACATCAACGGCACCCGCATCGAGGGCACGACCCAGCTGCGACACGACGACGAGATTTTGATCGCCAGCAACAAGATCCGCGTCGAGGCGCAGGACTACCCGAGCGAGACGCTGACGCCGATCGAGAAGCTCATCACGGTCGTCGATGCGAGCGGCCAGGCCTTGATCAAGGCGCGCGACGACGGCCACGCCAGCCGCATGCCCCTGATCAGCTCGGGCATGTTCAATATCAGCGATCAGAAGGCCGTACGCCTGATCGAGCGCAAGCTCGAAGCGCTGACACAGATCCTTCACGCGACCGCGTCGAGTGAAACCGAGGAGCTCCTCCTGGAGAAGCTATGCGCCGCGCTGCTCGAGCTGTATCCGCAAGCCGAGGACGTCGGCGTGCTCGTCGAGGCCGAGAAGAGCGGCGAGCTACGCATCAAGTGCCAGCGCCACCGCACGCCGTCCGAGCTACCGCCTGTCGGCGAAGTGAGCGGCGGAGGTAAGTTGCGAGTGCCCGGTACGATCATCCAGCACGTCGTCAGCGACCGGCGCGGCGTGCTGCTCGGCGAGACCTCCGACGCCGGCGAGGCGGTCGGCACACGCATGGGCGCGCCGCTCATCTATCACGGCACCCACTACGGCGTGGTCTACGTCGAGAGCAAGACGCAGTCGTTTCGCCAAGAGGACGTCGATCTATTGCAGATGATCGCGACGCAGACCGCCCTCGCAATGCACGCCACACGCGTCGCGGAGCAGCTATCTCGTCGTGAGCGACTCGAGCGCGATCTGCGGGTCGCACGGCAGATCCAGCGCAGCCTCTTGCCGGCGAACGTCCCCACCATCGCCGGTCTCGACTTCGCCGTGCACTACGAGCCCGCGTATCAGATCGGCGGCGACTTCTATGACTTCATCTGGCACGACCCGTCGCACCTCGGGCTCGTCGTCGGAGATGTCGCCGGTAAGGCGATCAGCGCCGCGCTGTACATGGCGCGCGTGACGAGTGAGCTGCGATCACGTGCGGCGATCGCACGCACGCCGTCGCGCCTGCTCCGCCGCGTGAACACGGAGATCGCCCAGATGGGCGATGACGGCATGTTCGCGACGCTCGTCTACTGCATCTACGATCTCGAGACACGCAGCCTCGTGTTCACGAACGCGGGCCACTGCGTGCCGCTACTGCGGCGTGGTGACCGCGTGTTCCCGCTGCAAGCTGAACGCGCTCACACACCTCCGATCGGAATGACGCCGGAGCTCGATGGCGGCGAGGCCCGCGTGCAGCTCCAACCCGGAGACATGCTGATCATCGTTTCGGACGGCATTCTCGAGGCCCGTGATTCCCGTGGGGTCGAGTACGGGCTGTCACGGCTGTCACGCCGCTTCCGGACCGCGCAGGGCTCCGCCGAGGATGTGGTCAAGGCGATCGTCGCGGACGTCGATGGCCACGCCAAGGAACACTCGCAGGGCGACGACATGACGATCCTCGCGATGGCGATCGCGCAACGCCGGGCCAAGCGCAAGACCACAACGATTCCAGGTGTTTCAACGACCGAACCACCCG
>JAYVWH010000376.1:0-3091 GCA_043786265.1 Kofleriaceae bacterium
CAGAAGGTCGGAAGCGGTCAGAGCGGGTTCACGATCTCGCAGAGCACGTGCACATCCGTCTATAGCGGTCAGATCCAGAGCCTGAATGTTTGCTACGGCGTTCAGGGCAGCACCACATACTCGTTCGGCTTGTGCGATCCGCCCGCCACCATGGGTGGCCCGGCCCGGTGTCCAGCGGGCCTGCAATGTGGCGCGCAGTCCGTGTGCGTCAGCGACGCGCAACACTCGCCATTTGCGATCGTCGTCTCGAACCCACAGGCAAAGGACGTCACCGTCACAGTGACGCCTCCGAACGGTCCCCCGATCACCCAGGTGATAGCCGCCGGCCAGGTGAGCGCGATCAAGCCGCAGTCCGGTGCGATTCCTGACCAGTCGGTAGATGGCTCCGTGAAAGAGAGCCGCGGCTACAGGGTCGTTTCTGACCTGCCGATCGTCGCGTATCAGTTCAATCCGCTCGACAACGTCAACGTGTTTTCGAACGACGCCTCGCTACTGATCCCGCGCGCGACGTTCGCCAGTGACTACTACGTGATGTCGATGCCAACGCTCGACCGACGCGCCAACACGACGTACGGCACGAACCCCTACTATGGGTACCTCACCGTCGTGGCGTGGCAAGACGGCACACAGGTGACAGTGACCCCCACGGTCGCGACCACAGCGAGCGGCAGCCTGCAGCCAATCGGCGCAGGCGTCGCGACGACCTATACGCTGAACGCCCACGAGGTCGTGCAGATCGAAGCAGCCGGGGCAGGGGACCTCACGGGAACCCATGTCACGTCGCCGAACATGTCGACGTTCGGCGTGTTTGGTGGCCACGAAGCGACGGCTTTCGGTGAGGCGACGGGTCCTGACGCGTCACACACGCGTGGTCCGTGCTGCGCCGACCACCTCGAGGAGATGATGTTCCCGAGCACCACGTGGGGGAAGACCTTCGCGATCGCGCGAAGCATCTCGCGCAACACTGGAGAGAACGACGTCATCCGCGTGCTCGCACAGACGGCGAACACGAACGTCACGTTCACCCCTCCGCCGGTGACGGGCACCTGTGGCGTGCTCAACCCGGGGCAGTTCTGCGAGGTGAAGATCGCCGTCGATACCGAGATCAGCTCCGATCAGCCCATCCTCGTCGGTCACTTCCTGGAGTCCGCGATCTGGAGCTACACCGGGCCTGGCATGGGGGCATCCGTGGGGACGGGCGATCCTTCGATGGCCATTGCGGCACCGACGGAGCAGTTCCGCAAGGAGTACACATTCCTCGTACCGGCACAGTACGAGGCCAACTACGTGTCGGTCGCCGCCGCCGCGACCGGGGGCATCACGCTCGATGGCATGCCGGTGAGTGTGACCGGGTTTAGCGGCGGTGGTACGCATCGCGCGGCACGAGTGTTGTTGACCGCGGGGCAGCACAAGATCACCTGCGCCGATGGCTGCGGCATCACCGTCTACGGGTGGTCGAGTGGCGGCGTTTCGTACATGTTCGCGGGTGGCCTCGATCTCAAGCCGATCGTAATCTTGTAGCCAGGCTCAGCCGATCTGTTGCGCTGCGATCTCGAGCGCACTCGCCATCTGTGCGGCTGTCGTGAAGCGATCCGCCGGATACTTCGCAAGCGCGTGCTGGACGACCTCGTCGAGCCCCGTCGGGAACTCGGGGCCGAGGTGCGGAGGGTCGGCGTTGACCTGTAGATCGATCAGATCGAAGTCATCGGGCGCCGTGAACACGGGCTGGCCGGTGAGCAGCTCGTACAGGATCACGCCCATCGCATAGAGGTCGGCGCGTCCGTCGGTGTTCTCGCCGCGCAGCCGCTCCGGGGCGATGTACGTCAGGCTGCCGACGACCGTGCCTTGCTGGGTCAGCTTCGCGCTGCCCTCGAATGTCGCGAACCCGAAATCGATCAGCACGACCCGCTCGACGGGGCCGGGCGACGGCTCGAGCATGATGTTTGCGGGCTTGAGGTCGCGGTGCAAGATCCCCGCGCTATGGACGGCGGACAGGCCCTGTAGCGCCTGCCAGGTGTAGCTCGTTGCCCGGCGCGGCGAGATTCTGCCCTCACCTTTGATCACGCCGCGCAGCGACTTGCCCCGCAGCAGCTCGACGGCGAGATAGGGCTCGCGCTTGTCGGTGACACCGGTGGCGAGCAGGGCGGCGACGTTGCGATGGCGTACGCGGGCCTGGACGTCCGCCTCGCGGGCAAACCGCGCGAGCGACGTGGCGTCGGTGACGTGGGTGTGCCGCAGAATCTTCACTGCGACGTAGGCGCTCGTGGTCTCGTCGAGCGCGCGATAGACCTCGGCCATGGCGCCGCGTCCGATCAGCTCGTCGAGACGGAACCGGTCGCCGATCACCGTGCCGATCCGGTTACCACTCGCTCCGGACACGGCCTCACCATACCACCGCTGATCTGCTATATGGAGGACGTGACGAGCGGGCCCCGGCATCTGGTCTCCATCGCTGACCTCGACGCCGCGGAGATCATTCGCATCCTCGATCATGGCGACCGGTACTGGTCGCTCGTCGACGAGCCGATCAAGAAGCTGACCAGCCTGCGCGGTCGCACGGTCATAAATCTATTTTACGAGAATTCGACGCGCACGCGCACGTCGTTCGAGCTGGCGGCCAAGCGCCTGTCTGCCGAGGCGATCAACATCTCCGCGTCGTCGTCGTCGACGAGCAAGGGCGAGACGCTGATCGACACCGGCCGCAACCTCATGGCGATGCACCCCGATGCGATCGTGGTCCGCCACGCGTTCGGCGGCGCTGCAGCGCTGCTCGCGAAGTCCACGGGCTGCGCGGTGATCAACGCCGGGGATGGCCAGCACGAGCACCCGACGCAGGCGCTGCTCGACGCGGCGACGATCAGACGCCACCGCGGCAAGGTCGAGAACCTCGAGGTCGCGATCGTCGGCGATATCTCGCACTCGCGCGTCGCGCGGTCGAACATTCTGTGCCTCGCCAAGCTGGGCGCGCGCATCCGCGTCGTCGCACCGTGGACATTGATCCCGCGCGGCATCGAGCTGATCGGCGGAGAGCTCACGCGCGAGCGGGTGCGGATCTGCCCGCGGCTCGAGGACGGCCTCGAGGGCGCGGACG
>JAYVWH010000377.1:0-3428 GCA_043786265.1 Kofleriaceae bacterium
CCGACGGAGGTCCCGCCGCCGCAGCGCATGCTGCCGGATGTAAATGTGCCCGCCGAGCGCATGTTGCCGCCGCTGTCGCAGGCAGGCGACCGCGAGATCACGGGCTTCGGACCTGCAGCGACCGCGTTCTAGTCGTCGGAGAGGACGATCACCTTATCGGCGCTCGTCAGCGTCAGCGTCCGATCTTTGGACGGATTCACGATCACGCCGAACCCGGCAGCGGAGTCACGGGCCAGCGAGGCCTGGCGGATCCCGAGGGCGACCTCGCCACGCCGCAGCGCCGCTTCGACGACCGCTTGATACGGCAGCTTGGTGTCGAGCTTCACGTACTCGGAAGCGGGCTTGAGATAGATCTCGTGGCCGCCCGGCGAGAACAGATCGTCGAATACGCGCACGAGGTGGCGGTTCTCGGCGACCTGCGCGATCAGCAGCGACACGAGCGTGTTGCTGACAATGAAGTCGTCGGCCTCGGCCACTGCCGCTAGATCACGATTCGCAATGTCGAGAATCTCGCTCGTGATCGGCACGGTCTTGCCGCTCTTGCGCGCGATGTCGCGCAGATGGAGCAGGGTGATCATCGTGCGCGCGTCAGCCATCTCCTGGCTGCGGCCGATCGTCTCCGACAGCACGAGGATCGCGTCGTAGCTGCCGACGTCGAGACTGTCGAGCAGCGTGCGCTCTGTCGGATCGCCTGCACGTTGGGTCACTGCCATGTTGCGCGTGAGGCCGCCTGCCTCGATCGCAGCGAGGACTTCGGAATCTCCGACGACCAGTGTCTCGCTGCCGGCCATCACATACGCATCGAGCTCGGCGAGGACGAGGCCGAGGCGCGGACTCGCTCCGAGCACCAGCGTCCGTTCCTTCTGGCGAACCGGCGCGCGCGGTGCCGCGACGATGGCTCCGGCGTCGATCTTGATGTCCTTGCCATTGACCACCGCGGTGTCGTCGTCCTCCGTGATCACGATCAGCTGGTCGCCTTTGGCGAGCGTGCGATCGAGCGGAGGCGGGAGGAGCAGCTCGCGCTCCGCTGTCATCAGGCCGAGCACGGCCGTGTCGTTGTAGGCGAGCACTGCCTCGCGAAAAGTCTTCCCGGTGAGCGTCGGGGCCTGCACGAAGTACATCTCGACACCCTCGAAGTCGAGCAGCTCCGAGTAGACCATCGACAAGCCTGACTGGCGGCCCGTCTGAACGAGGAGGCGGCTGATCAACGGCGGTGCAACGACGAGCGCGGCCGAGTCGCCGGCGACCATCCGCGCGACCTCCTCGGATTTTGCGTCCGAAAGCTCGGCGACGACGTGGAGCGCCGTGCCCCCTGCGACCTTCGCGATCGCGAGGAGCGATTTGAGAACCACGGTGTCCGCTTCGTGCGGTGCCATCGGGGATCCATCAGGGTGTACTTCCGGCGCGAGCACGATCACGGACTTCGAGGTCGGAAGGCTCACCAGCTCGAGGTCGACCAGCGAGGTCGGGATCCCGCTACGGGTGACCACGCGCAAGCGCCTGCCGGCGAGGAACCCCGCGACCTCCTCATCCATGGCCACCTTGTCGCGGCTCGAGATGATCACTACGCACGCGTTGCGCTGGTTCTCGTTCGCGGTCGCGAGCTCTTTGAGCAGGGTGTCGATCTTTGCGGACCAGCCAATGATCACCGTGTGGCCGCTCTCGATGACGGTGCTGCGACCGCGGCGCAGGCTCTCGATCAGCGTGCCAAAGCCGTTATTGAGAATGCCGATCAGGGCCGACAGCACGAAGATGCCGCCGATCGTCACGAACAGCATGACGAACAAGAACGTCCAGCTGCCGCCATCGCCACCGACGGCACCCGCGTCGAGCGCGTGCATCAAGGATTTCCAGACCAGGCGCCCGAACGAGTCCGCGTGGCCTTGATCGTCAGCGGGCGTGACACCAAACAGCATCACGGCGAGGGCCGTGACCATGATCAGCACGGCGACGACGAGTGCGAGCAGCGCGATCTGCGCGCCGACCCCACGCGACATCCAGTTGTCGAAGCGATAACGCGCCTTCTGTCGGACTCCAGGCCCTGCCATATGCCGCCACGCTACACGAAAAGGTGCCCCGGGAAGGCGACCTGCACCCCGCTTGGGGATCGGTGATACAGCTGGGGCGAAATGCGCGTCCTGATCCTGGGTGCTGGTTTTGGCGGGCTCGAGCTCGCGACGTCGCTGTCCGAAGCTCTGGGTGATGCCGTCGCGGTCACGCTGATCGATAAGAATGCGTCGTTCATGTTCGGCTTCGCAAAGCTCGATGTTTTGTTCGGCCGCAAGACGCTCGAGGAGGTGCAGTTGCCGTACTCGAAATTCGTCAAGCCCGGCGTGACCCTGCTGCGCGAGACCGTGACGGCGATTGATCCAGCGACCCGGCGCGTGACGACAAACGCCGGAACGCACGACGCTGATGTCCTCGTGATCGCGCTCGGAGCCGATTACGACACCTCCACCACACCGGGCATCACGCTTGGCGACAACGAGTTCTACTCGGCAGCGGGTGCCAACCATCTGCGCGACGTGTTGACCGCGTTCACGGGCGGCGACGTCGTGATCGGCGTGTGCAGTGCACCGTACAAGTGCCCGCCCGCACCGAGCGAGTGCGCGCTGATGCTGCACGACTACCTCGTCGAGCGCGGCGTACGCGGGCACTCCACGATCAAGATCGTCAGCCCGTTGCCGGTGCCCGTGCCGCCGTCACCGGAGACCTCGAAGGCCCTGCTCGCTGCGTTCGCCGAGCGCGGGATCGATTTCATGGCGAACAAGCGGGTGACCTCGCTAGACCTCGCCCGCAAACGAGTGAGCATCGACGATGGCAGCGAGCTCAGGTACGAGCTGTTTCTCGGCGTGCCGAAGAACCGCGCGCCCGATGTCGTCGTTGCCGCGGGCCTCACCGAAAATGGCTGGGTGACTATCGACAACCGCACGATGGCGACGAAGTTTCCCAATGTATACGCACTGGGTGATCTCGCGAACACGGGTGCGCCCAAGGCAGGCGTGTTCGCGGAGGGCGCAGCGAAGGCCGTTGCCGCGAATCTGATCGCGCAGTTCCGCAATCAAGAGGCCACTGCGAAGAACCCAGGCTTTGGCTCCTGCTACATCGAGTTCGGCGATGAGCGGATCGCACGGGTCGATGTCGACTTCTTCTCGGGGCCCAAACCGGTAGGCACGTTTCGCGAGCCTTCGCAGGAGCTGCGAGACGACAAGGTGCAGTTCGGAGTCTCGCGGCGCGCGCGCTGGTTCGATCTGTAGCTCGGGACAGGATCCAGCTAGAGCCCATCTCAAAAATGATCCGGGCTCTACGGGTTGGGGCCGAGGTAGGGAAAAATGACGCGGCGAAGCCGCGCACCGAACTAGAACGCATCTCAAAAACGGCGTAGCAAAATGATCGCCGTTGCGAGCTCCAGGAACCCGAGAAAGTTC
>JAYVWH010000378.1:0-9489 GCA_043786265.1 Kofleriaceae bacterium
GAGATCACGGACGTCCCGGCCGCTCGGCGGCGAGCACTGGCCCGGGAGAACGCGCGGCGGTCGCCGTGACCCGTGTGGACGGCCGCGACATGGTTCCCACTGTAAGCGATGCGCGCCCGCCGACACGGCTCACCGCGCTTGCCCACGCGTGAGCGCTCCGGCAGAGGAAAATTTCATTTTCCTTTTCGGAGCGCCCGCGGGCCCTCGGCGGTCTACGCAGCAACGGCCGATAAGTCGAAGATCGTGTTGCACCGTGTACAGCAAAAGACGACGTCGCGCGAAGTGGAGTCTGGGCGCGTCACCGACCCCGCAGTCGGGATGGCGGTCAAGCTTCGCGGCTATGCACCGCACGGCAAGATCATCCGCGCTGACGCCGGCCTATGGGTCGTGCGCGTCGATGAGCCGATCGACGGGATGAGCGAGCTCACCGTGGCCGAGACGGCGCTGATCGGGCTGCGCCAGGAGCCATTCACCGACCAGATGGTCGAAACGCTCACTGCATCGGTCAATGGCGACGCGATCGCGATCGAGCACGTGGACCTCGCGAAGATCGAATCGCCCGCGATGATGAAAATGCGGGAGTTCGCCGCGGATATGTGTAAGTGCACCGATAACGCATGCGCGAAACGAGTCGCGGACGAGATGACCGAGTGGAGCAAGACCATGACGAAGCCGGCCACAAAGCTCTCGGAAAGCGAGCAGAAGGAAGCGACGGCACTCGGCACGCAGTTGAGTGAGTGTATGACCCGTGCGCTCGCGGCCGACTGAGTGACCGCAGCGAGCGTGGTCCGCCCCTGATCCCAACCCGACTCCGCGACGTGCGATGCTCGGGATGTGAAACGCATCGCCACAGGCATCGGCGCGGTCGTGTTCGGGCTGGTGGCGTGGGCGGTTTACGCGAACGTCGTCTCGCCCGATCAGGATGTAGTCGCGCGCGCCGAGGTGCTCGCACGCGAGAAAAGCAGCTGCGGTAGCGGCTGTACGCGCACTCGGCTCGAAGGCTCGAGTCGCGTGATCGACAAGCGTTACTCGTTCACGTTCGAGAAGGGCGACGCGGTCAAGGTCGTGTGCCGCCGGCCGTACATCGCGTTCGGCGCGTTCGCCTGCTCGCTCGAGTAAGGCGTCGTACCCATTGGATGACGCGAGTTTTCAGCGGCGGTGCTACGGTTAGGTGTGTCGCAACGAGACGCCTTCCTCCATTTCCTCACCGGCCATCGATCCGCCGAGGCACGTGCGCTTCAGCTGATGCGTGAGGAGGGCCCTCGGTCGTCCGAGGAAACGTTTGCGGGCGCCATGGAGCTCTGCGATCTTGCTGAGGATGCGACTGATCCATTCCGTGAGCGGGATGACGCCCATGTTCGCGCCGTTTGGGGGAAGCTTCGAGCATGGGCGGCAAACCGCGTTCCTCAAACCTGAGCGGTCGGCTCGCACGCACGATGGAAGCGATCGGGCGGGTCCTCGAACGCCACCCTGGCCAGGGCATGGTCATCGGCGGCATCGCTATCATCGCGCGCGGGTTCGAACGCGCCACCAAAGATGTAGACGTGACGTTCTCGGGCGCAGATGTGTCAATCGCTAGCTTGATGGAAGAGCTCGGCTCCGCCGGGATCGAGCCACGCATCCCGAACGCTGCAGAGTTCGCCGCCACTACCCAGGTGCTGCTCGTCCGTCACGCGACGACGATGGTCGACGTCGACGTCTCACGCGCCTGGCTTCCGTTCGAGCTCGAGGCGATCGCGCGCGCGGAGATGACCACGCTCGCAGGCGTATCGTTGCCGGTGGCACGTGCCGAGGATCTCGTGATCTACAAGATGATCGCGTGGCGACCGCGAGATCAGCAGGATGTGGAGCGAATGCTGCTCCTCCATGGTGACACGATGGATCTTGAGCGCGTCCGACGCCATGTCCGTGAGCTCAGCGAAGCGATCGAGACCGACCGGCTTGCCGATCTCGAGGCAATGATCGCCCGCCTGCTCCCGGCGCGTTGACCATCCAAGCTTGGTGTGAGGCCGGTCTGCGCGCGGGAGGATGGCTACCTGCTGAATGACGCCAATCAGCGCGGCGGCGGCGGCATGCCGAACGTCTTCTCGATGTCGGCGACGTCGTCGGCGCTGAAGTACTTCTCGGCGAGCTGACGCATCTGCGGCCGCGTGTAGATCTCGGCGCGCGGCTTCTCGATCACGCTCGCGATGACTTCCGCGACCTCGCCGACCGGTTGCGCACCCGGCAGCTTCGAGTTGTCGACGCCGCCGTGCTTCGCGTTCTTGCCGAAGTCGGTCGCGACAACGCCTGGCATCACGGTGGTCGCCCAGATATCCGGATAGTCGGCGCGCAGCTCGCCGCGCAGGCTCGCCATCAACAGATTCACTGCGGCCTTCGATGCGCTGTACGCGCTGCGCTGCGGTGCGAACGCAAATCGCGACAGGCCGGACGACACGGCGACGATCTGGCCTCGCTTGCGCTCCTTGAAGTGCGGCAGCACCGCCTGGATTCCGTAGAGCACGCTCTTGAAGTTGACGGTCATCATCTCGTCGATGTCCGCGTCGGTCAGCTCCGACACCATTCGCGAGATGCCGCGACCAGCGTTCGCGACGAACACGTCGATCTGACCGAAGGCAGCGAGCGCTTTGTCGCGCAGCGTCTCGTTGTCGGCGCGGCGCGTGACATCCATCGGGACAGCGATCGCGTGAGCCGAACCGCCGAGCTTGATCGCGAGCGCAGCCAGCTCGTCCTCTCGCCGCGCGGCGAGTACGACGCGGCCACCGCGCTGAACGACGAGCTCTGCGAGTGCGGCACCGATGCCGGCCGACGCGCCGGTGATGACGATGACCTGGTCCTTCACGCTGGAATCGTAGGAGATCAGGTCCGGATTAACCGTTTACTTGACATGACTTATCGCTTAGCTGAACATCCGAGCAGTGAAGGTCGTGTGTCTCGATCTCCCGGCCCTCCCGCTGCAGCTCGTGTGGCGCAAGGAGCCCGAGTTGCGGGCGCAAGCCGTTGTCGTGATCGATGAGGACCGGCCGCAAGGCGTGGTGTTGTGGGCGTGCGAACGAGCGCGATCGGTCGGCGTGTTACCGGGACAGCGCTACGCGCACGCGCTCAGCTTGCATCGCGGCTTGCGCGCGCGCGTGGTTCCCGCAGAAGTCATCGAGGCGGCGATCGTCGAGCTGCGCGCAGCCCTTCACGTGCTGTCGCCGCAGGTCGAGCCTGGCGAGCCCGGCACGTTCTGGCTCGATGGCGAAGGACTCGAGCGCATCTTTCCCGATTCGCTCGCGTCGCCCGCGGCTCACGCAGCGCCCGCACGCCGAGGCGGCGTGTTGCACGGCACATTGCCCGGCGCACGCGATGGGGCCCCGCGCGATTTGCCGAGCACACGCGACGGAACGGCCAGCGCACGCGATGGCGCCAGGCGCGATGCATTGCCGAGCGCGCGCGATGGCGCGGCGCGCGATTTGCCGAGCACACGCGACGGCGCGATGCGCGATGTACTGCCGAGTGCGCGCGGTCAGGCGTGGGCGATGGAGATCCAGCGCACGGTCACCGCGCTCGGATTCTCGGGCGCGGTCGTCGTTGGATTCTCACGGTTCGCGAGCTACGCGGTCGCGCGCGCCACGCGCGGCGGCGTCACCGTGCTGCGCAGCGATGCCGACGAACGCACCGCGGCGAGTGCCGTGCCGCTGGCGCGCCTCGATGTCGACCCGAAGTTGCGCGATTCGCTCGCGCGCCTGGGCGTCACGACGCTCGGCCAGATGGTTCGCTTACCCGGCGGCGGCATCCTCGAGCGGTTCGGACGCGAAGCACATCGCCTCTATCAGCTTGCAGCCGGCGAACGCTGGGACCCGCTGGTGCCGATGGCACCACCCGAGGCGCCCGACGAGCACGTTGTCCTTGACGACGACGAGCACGACGTCGACCGGCTCGTCTTCTTCCTCAAGCCCGCGATCGATCGCTTGCTCGAGCGCCTCGCGGACCGGGGCCGTGCGCTGACCGCGCTGCACGTCGAGCTCACAGTGCGTCACGCGGTCGGCAATACCGAGATGCGCGCCGATTGCATCAAGCCCGCCACGCCCACGCTCGATGCACGCATGCTCGGCAAGCTCGTCCATCTGCGCCTCACTGGAGCACCGCCGAGTGCCCCCGTGCACGGTGCGCGACTGTGGGTCGAGGATGTCGCGGCAACGCGTGAGCAGCTCGCGATGTTCGCGTCGAAGCCACGCCGTGATCTGCGCGCCGCTAACGAAGCACTCGCGCGTGTCCGCGCCGAGCTCGGTGACGATGCGGTCGTGCGCGCGGTGCTGCGCGAGGGTCACTTGCCAGAAGCGAGCTTTGGCTGGGAACGGCTCTCGCACGTGGTGCCCGCCGCGCCTCGGCCGGTACGCATCCGGCCGCTCGTGCGGCGCATGTTCACCAAGCCGCAGCTATTGCCACCACAGATGCGCCAGGTGCGTGACGACGGCTGGCTGCTCTCGGGGCTCGAGCACGGTGCCGTCGTGCGCATCCTCGGTCCGTACGTGGTCTCGGGTGGCTGGTGGCAAGGATGCAGCGCAAACCAGGGACTGCATCGCGAGTATCACTTCGCGGAGCTGCGCCGTGGCGATTGCTTGTGGGTTTACTACGACCGCAATCGGCGACGCTGGTTTTGCCAGGGCGCGGTCGAGTGAATCGCAAGCCGAGGGCGGCGCGGAGTTAGGTTGGATCGAGCAGCCGCTTTACAGGCGACTACTGCTGCGGAGCCCAGCGGCCGCCACCGGGGCCACTGGTCCAGTCGTAGCGAATCAGGCCGCTCGGGACGGTGACGTGCGTGCAGCTCGAGGTGCACAGCGTGTAGTCGCCGGCCGGCAGGTGGAACTCGTAGACGCCGTCGTCGTCGCTGGTTACCGTCTCGTCGTCGGAGCCAGGGACATAAACCACAACTGCCTCATTGGCAGCCGGTTGGTCGTGACATCCCGACGTATCGCACCCGGCAATCAGTAGACCGTAGACACCCTGATCGATCGTGATCTGGTCCTCGATATTGCGGTCCACTCCGCCGCACCCTGCAACTACCAGGGCAATCAACCAACAACGCATGGGTCCCAGTGCAGCAATCGCCGTGCCCGTATAACCTCGCGGGCTTACTCGCGGGCACTGTGAAAAACCCTGTAAATCCAGACATCATTGTCAGGGTTCTGCCAACGGGCGATGCTGGGCGCCGCCCATGGCAGACGAGCGCAAAACATTCGGGACGCTCGACCTAGAGGCGCCGATCACACGCGCGGACTTCGAGCGCGCCCTGCGCTCTATGCATCTGAGTGGCCTCGATACTCGAGATCTCGTGATGCGACTCGCCGCACAGGTGGTGGCACTTACTGAAGAGCTGCAACGACGGTCCGACGCCACCGCGCACTCGGCTATGCCGCCGCTCGCTCCCGCGTCCTCGCCTGTTGCTGCTGCGTCGCCTCGCGCAGATGCGTCGCAACTCGCCGCCGCGTCGTCGTCCGCGGTTGCCTCGTCATCTCCTGCTGGGTCGTCACCCGCAAATGAATCGATCGCGGCGCGCGTACACGCCGAGCTGCCCGCAGTCCTCGCTCGCATCCACGCGAGCGATGCACGCTCGCGCGGACAGGTGTGGATGGACACCTCGCTCGAAAACAAGTACGAGGTCGAGGGCTCATCGCCACCGTGCGACGAGTTGCTTCACCTGTGCGGTGCGCGCTGCTGCCAGCTCGAGTTTCCACTGTCGACAGCCGATCTCGATGAAGGCGTGATCCGCTGGGATTACGGCCAGCCGTACATGATCCGGCAGCGTGCGAGCGACGGCTTCTGCGTGCACAACGATCCGACAACCCACGGATGCACCGTGCATGCGCAACGTCCCGCGACGTGCCGGCGCTACGACTGCCGCGGCGACGCCCGCGTCTGGATCGACTACGCCAAGCGCATCCCCGCACCACCCGGAACATTCGGCGATGGCCGGGCCTCGCTCGAGCCGTTCGATCTCGTCGACCGCGCGAAGCGGCGCGCCGCGGCCGAGGCAATCGCACTCAATGCGCTGACCCACGCATATCCGGACGACGAACCGCGCCCTGGTCCAGCGCCCGCGCCGCACGTGCCGCGTCCGAAGAGCTAGAGCGCGGCTCGGCGCCCGGACCGGACCCACGTGGGCAATGCGAGCGCCGCTGCCATTCCGTCGCCGACGTCGCTACGCGGGGACCGCACCGAGCGCAAGACCGTTCGCGAGATCCAGCCCCATCAGAGCTTGGGTATCCTCACGCGGCTGATCATCAACGTGCCGGACACGGCAAACAGCAGCACCAGCGGATGCAGCACGAGGCCGCCGACGGATACGTTGCCGAACCAGAGGGCCTCGCCCACCGCACCCACGGTTGCCGCGATCGCGACCAGGGCGACGAGCAGGACCGAGGTCGGAATCGGAGTTCCTTCAAAGTAGGCGACCTTGTCAGATCCTGCGGACAGCACATCGGCCGTCACGTTGAACCGCGCGAGACGAGAGACGCCGCACGCGACGAAGTAGCAGAGGACGACCTTGTCCAGTACGCCCTGCATGCCGCAGACGAAGGCCAGCGTCGCCGGCGCGACGCCGAACGAGATCACGTCCGCGAGTGAGTCGAGCTCCCGACCGAGCGTGGAGTTGCTTCGCCGCCAGCGTGCGATGCGGCCGTCGAGGATATCGAACACCAGAGCAGCGACGATCAACCCGGTCGCGCGATGGACATGCTGGACGGCGTGAGTGCTCAGGTATGCCATCGCAGAGAACAGTGCGCCCATGCCGCACGCGGCATTGGCCAGCGTGAACCAGTCCGCCAGCTGGAGATCGAAGATCATGGCTTTGCGCGGCGGTGGGGTGGACATGACGTATCCCCAGCATGCGTCGTCGCTCGTGCCGTGACCAGGGTCGACAGGCGGAGCAATGCCGGGTGCACGCGTGAAACCTGCGTGAAGCCGGCGGATCCCCGATCGTCGTCAGATCAGACCGGCTGGACCGCGTCGCTTCAGCGTCTGCGTGAAGCCCGGCCCGCGGCGCTTGTCCTTGAGCACGCGTACGCCGACCTCGAACGGCGTCTCGGCGGCGCGGAGTCGATCAACGTCGGGCTGCGGAGGACCGCGGAGCCACGGCTTACGCTCGCCCGACGCGTCCGGACCGTGCGACTTCATGGATGCAAGTGCAGCGGCGACCGCATCGACCACAGCGTCTCCGACGACATCGGCCATTTCGGTTGCGCCACCGCTCGCACCACTTGCACTGCTCGCGACGGCCGTGCCGGCACGCGGCGCGTGAGAGCGCAACGCCTCGGCGCGCAACGACACGAGCGAACCGATCGATGCGGTGTCCCCCGTCTTGTCGGTGAGACACAGGACTGCCGCATCGTGCGTCTGCGCGAGAGTGACGAGGCGCCCCTGGATCTGCATCGACAGATCACCCGAGCTCCCCAGATCGAGAATGACGAGACCGAACGCACCCGACCGCAAGCAGCGCTCCGCCGCACGCGACAGCGCCGTTGCATCCGACGCGCGCACGACCACGAGCGCTGCGAGATCGACACCACTCTCCGCGACATCCGGCGGATAAAACGTCCCGTTGCGGAGCGTGAACCACGCGACAGGCTCTGCCTGCCCCTGCGCTTCCGCGACGATCTCGATCGCCGCGGTCAACGTGGCCGTCGCACCGCGCGCTGACAGCTCGACCAACCGGCCGCGCAGCGCCGCCAGGCCCCATGCCGCATCCGACTGCTGCGCGCCGCGGTGCGCGCGTAGCTCGTCGAGCGAGACGATCTTCGCCGTCGCTGCCGAGCCGCGTGCATTCGTGAGAAAGCGGTCGAAGTCTTGACTCATTTGAACACCTGTTCAGTATCAAAGGAGTCTGACGTCCCGTCCAGTCGGTGGGCGATCCCGGTCCACTCCCGCAGCGATTACTTCGTGATCTGCATCGTCAGCGTGACCGGCTGGCCGCGCCGTACGAGCTCGAACACGAAGGACGAAGCCTTCCGCTTGGCGTCGTTGAGCAACGAGAGCAGGTCGTCGACATCGGCGAGCCGGGCTCCGTTGAGCGACACGACGTTGTCGCCGTTCTCGAAGCCAAGGCGCGCGAACAGTGACGACGGCCGGATCGCAAACAGCTTGTAGCCATCGAGCTGGCCGCTCTTCATCGATGGCACCACCCGAGCACCAGTCACGAGCGCCGCTGCATGATCGAGCAACGCCTCCACAGTCGCCCGCGGCATCGTGGTGTGCGTGGCGTCGACCTGAACGATCGTATCGAGCAGCGTATCGACACTCGTCCCTGGCGGGTACGGTCCCACCGGCGCGAGGCCAGCGAACCCGCTGCCACCGCCGATTGCCGCGGCCGCATTCGCGCGTACGAGCGCCTGCGCATCACGACGGGCATCCAGCAGATCACCATCGAGTTGCCAGCGCATCAACGTGCGCCCTGTGCCGCGCTCGAGCTCGACATAGACGACGGTCGCGTGGAGGGCACCGGCCCGGAACGTCACGTCGATGACATCCGACTCACCGCGCACCGTCCGCCCTGACAGTGCGGTGATCACGTCGTCGTCGTGAAGACCGAGCGCCGTGGCGAGCCCCGCGTCTTTGACGCGCACACCACGGGGCAAACCGGCGTCGACGACAACTTCGATCTGGTCGCGCAGCTTGATCACGTCGGTTGCAGCGACCCGCCGATCGACCACGGCGGGCACATCGGTGTGCTGCGCAGCCGCAGGAGTTGAATCACGCGTCAGCACGACGACCGCAGCGATCACCGAGACCGCGACCGCGGCAAGGGCGCACCCGAGCGCGACCATCGGCAGCCGCGAACGACGTGAGCGTGCCTCGTTACTCGCGTCGTCGGGGACGGGGCGATCGTCTTCGGTGCGGAGCTCGTCGGTCACGCGTCGATCCCCGGTGCTCGTCGGTTGCGCTCCTCGCGCGCGCTGGGCGCAACCACGTCAGACATCCTCGCACGAGGATGCGTGGTTCTCCGCGAGAGTCAACAGCTTGAGCGTTCGGCACGTCGGTTGCTGTAGTTCCCGGCATGGACAAACGGCGAGACCATGATGAAAGCCCGGGTCTGAACGGGCCCGACTACTTCTCGCTCGTCATCGAGTGGGATGAGCCCCGCGATATTTCGGCTCGGAAGATGTCGACAGCTCAGGCGAGCGCCGAGTGGATCGACGAAGACGAGGTCACCGACCGCCACATCAAGCACTGGGATCTAGATGAAGTCGACCAGGCGAGCCTCGAGTCCTTCCCTGCGAGCGATCCGCCCGCGTGGGGCGGGAGCGTCGCGGCCTCATCGCGCGCGTCGGCAACCGAGTGCAAGCCACTCGCGCAGTCCGCCGAACCGCGCCACCTCGCCGCACGTATCGTGAAGTACAGCGTCGCGGCAGTAGCGGCCGCTGGCGCGCTGTTCATCATTCGTCGACGAGCTCACGCGTAAAGCTCGTGCCACAGCGCCCACGTCGCCGGGCACCGTGGCACCTCCGCCCT
>JAYVWH010000379.1:0-4196 GCA_043786265.1 Kofleriaceae bacterium
CGTCGAGAGCTCGGCCTGCGACATCGCGTCGATTCGAAGCTCGCCGCCGGTCGCCACCCGTGCGATCGCGGTGCGCAGGTAGTCGTCGAGCTCGGGCCGCGGCTCCGGCGCCTGTCCCATCGCGATCACGTCGACACCGAGGCTCTCGACGAGCGCGATCCGGATCGTCAAGCCGCTGAGGATCTCGCCCGCGCGCCGCAGGTCGGCGTTGGACTCGAACGGCCGCATGCCCGCCTGCGGCGGCTCGTCCGCGGCACGCGAGAACAGCGGGCGCGGCGAGCACAGCGCAACGACCAGCTCGCGCGCAGGAGAACCCGCAGTCACCGAGCGTGGTGCGAGCGCGGTCGCCAGCTTCGCCAGCTTGTGCGTCACGGTGTAGCCGACACGGAACAGGCGACCGAGCGAGATCGAACCGAGCGCTTGCGTCGCTCGCTCGATGTCGCCGCGCGACACGACCTCGAGGCCAAGCGACAATGTCGCCGTCGCGTACAGCGCACCGCGCCGCACGACCTCGGGTTGGCCGGGCTTCGCGCGCCCTGCGGCGAGGACCTTGTTGACGAGCACCATGAGCGCCTGCTCGAGTCGCTCGGCCTCCGTGTTGTCGTCGATCGCTGCGATCACGCGCGCGAGGAAGTTCCGGCCGACGACTTCCTCTGCAACTGCGAGCGGCATGCGGGAGGTATCCTCGCTCGATGGGCGCTCGTGCGTGCCTTCGCCGATCGCCACCTGATCGAGGGGGAGTGGACGAAACAGATCGAGCGCGTCGTAGAAGTCGACGTAGCCGAGGTCAGCGAGCCGCGCGGAGCGCCAGCGATAGCTCATCTCCTCGAGCTCGGCGGCAGGCTCACTGCGCGCGGACATGATCGTGTGACGCGCGAGCGCCTGGTCTGCGCGATACAGATCCTCGACGAGCTGCTGCGTCATTCGCTGCATCTCGTCGTCGCCCTTGAGCTCGAGGAGAAAGAACCGATCCGGCGTCGGCATGATCGACTCGTCGTTGTCTTCTTCGGGGCCTTCGTTGAGCGTCGTGTCGTAGACGAGCACCTGACGCTGCAAGATCAGCGCGCGCAGCTCGGCGTCGAGCTCTGCCCACACCTCGCCGGTCTTCTCGAAGCCCGCCTCGGCGAGCGCGCGCAGCCACGGCTGGAGAGACGCGACCTCGAGCTGATCCTTGTCCCAGCCGTCGAGGTCGAAGCAGCCCTTGATCTGCGCCGGCGTCGCGAGCTCGATCAGCGGCTGCGCGTCCTCGAACCCCACCTCGTGTACGAGCTCGAAGACCTCGTTGGGCGACAGCGCCGCGATCACGCCTGCCGCGTCATCGTGGGACAGCAGCGCCTCGATCCGCCGGTAGCCGCGGGGACCCGCAAGCTGTGCTCGCAGGCGGGCGAGGGGGCCGCTGGCCGGGACGTCGCGTTCGTTCATATAAGATTGGGCCATGCCTACCATGCGCCGCGATCCCGTGAGCATCGTGCGCGCGGCGGTCAACCGGTGGAACGACCGGCTCGCTCCCGGCCTGTTCGGGGTGGCCTGCTCGGGTGGCGCCGACTCGATGGCGCTCGCGGATGCTGCGATCGACGTGTGTGGCGCTTCAAACGTCCTCGTCGTACACGTCGATCACAATCTGTCTGCTGGAAGCTCGAAGGTCGCCGTGGGCGTCGCCGCGTGGGCGCGTGGACGTGGTGCGGCAGCCGTCGTGCGCACCGCCGTGGTTGCACGACGCGCGTCGCTCGAGGCCGCGGCGCGCGAGGCCCGCTACGAGGTGCTCACGACGGTCGCGCGCGAGGTCGGTGCGTCCTCGATCTGGCTCGCTCACACCGCGCGCGATCAGGCGGAGACGGTGCTGATGCGGATCGTGCGCGGAACGGGCCCCGCGGGCCTCGCAGCGATGACGGCGCAGCGCAGCCTCTTCGTGCGGCCGCTGCTCGAGCTGCCGCGCGAGGTGATCGATGCGTTTGTGGCCGCACGGTCGCTGCCCGTGTGGGACGATCCGATGAACGCTGACGAGCGGATCGCGCGGGTGCGATTTCGCGACCGACACTTGCCGGCGCTGCGCACGGAGAATCCCGCGCTCGACGATGCGCTCGTCAGGCTCGCCGAGGCATCGCGCGAGTGGCTCGACGTGATCGACGACCTGGCGCGCCCGCATGCGCGGTTCCCGCTCGACTGCCCCGCGGTCGCGGAGCTGGCACCCGCGGTACGCAAGCGCTGCTATGCGCTCGTGCTCGAGGCCGCCCTGCTCGGTTACGACGCCACGCATCTCGAGCAGATCGATGCGCTCGTGACGCGGCCCGCAGCGGGCGAGCTACACGTCGACATCAAGGGTGCGCGGCTGACCCGCAGCTATGACCTGCTCACTCCAGTCCTTCCGTCGCGGCCAGCGCCGAGCGCGCCGGGTCCGCTGCCACCCGGCCACGAGCTGCGCACGTTCCGCGCCGGGGATCGCATGAAGCCCGCTCGCCTCAAAGGCCGATCACGCAAGCTGTCGGACCTCTACATCGACGCCAAGATTCCGCGCGAGTTGCGGGGCTCCGCGCGCGTACTAGTACGAACAGAAGACCAGGTGATCGTGTGGGCCGAGCACATCGGCGCCGCATTCGGAACTGCTGTGTCTTTTCAGGACATTTGACTTTGCAAGCCAGCGATATGGCCCCATGCTAAGCAACGACAGGGGCTAACTGTCCGAACCGATGCGGCAATCTCACAAGACCATCCTGATCTGGGCGATCCTGATCCTCATGTTCGTGAGCATCTATTCGATGTTCACGGACTCCTCGACCAAGGAGAAGGAGGTCGATGTCACCGCGTTCCGCGGGGAGCTCGCCGACAAGGAGAAGGCCAAGGACATCGAGAAGATCCGGATCGAGCCTCGGGGTCATGACGACGCTCGCTACGTGATCACGAAGAAGAACGACAACGTCAAGATGGTCGTTCACGCCGAGTTTCCCGGCACGATCACGAAGGAGATCTACGAGGCGCGGATCCCCTACGAGGTGAAGTCCAAGGACGAGTCCTCGATCTGGCCGCAGGTGCTGGTGTGGTGGCTGCCGATGCTGCTGCTCGTCGGCATCTTCTTCCTGTTCATGCGCCAGCTGCAGAGCGGCGGCGGCAAGGCCATGTCGTTTGGTAAGTCGAAGGCCAAGCTGCTCAGCGATCACCAGAACCGCGTGACGTTCAAGGACGTCGCCGGCATCGAAGAAGCGAAGGACGAGGTCGAGGAGATCATCGCGTTCCTCAAGGACCCCAAGAAGTTCACCCGGCTCGGCGGTCGGATCCCCAAGGGCGTCCTCATGATGGGCTCGCCTGGGACCGGCAAGACGCTGCTCGCCAGGGCCATCGCCGGCGAGGCGGGCGTGCCGTTCTTCTCGATCTCCGGCTCGGACTTCGTCGAGATGTTCGTCGGCGTCGGCGCCTCCCGCGTCCGCGACCTGTTCGAGCAGGCCAAGGCCAACGCCCCGTCGATCATCTTCATCGACGAGATCGACGCCGTCGGTCGCCACCGCGGCGCGGGCATGGGCGGTGGTCACGACGAGCGGGAGCAGACCCTCAACCAGATGCTGGTCGAGATGGACGGCTTTGACGTCAGAGGTGGCGTCATCATGATCGCCGCCACCAACCGCCCGGACATCCTGGACCCCGCGCTGCTGCGCCCGGGCCGTTTCGACCGGCAGATCGCCGTCGACCGCCCCGACATGGCTGGCCGCCGGCAGATCCTCGAGGTGCATGCCAAGGGCAAGCCGCTGTCGACGGACGTCGACCTGTTCGCCGTCGCCAAGCGCACCCCGGGCTTCACCGGCGCCGACCTGGCCAACGTGCTCAACGAGGCTGCGCTGCTGACCGCCCGCGGCGGCGGCAAGCTGATCGACAACGTCCTTCTCGACGAGGCCATCGACCGCGTGGTCGCCGGCCCGCAGAAGCGGTCGCGGCTGATGAACGAGAAGGAGAAGAAGATCACCGCCTACCACGAGGGTGGGCACGCGCTGGTCGCCGCTTCGCTGAACAACTCCGACCCCGTGCACAAGGTGACGATCCTGCCGCGCGGCCGCGCCCTCGGTTACACGATGGTGCTGCCCGAGGAGGACAGGTACTCCACGACCCGCAACGAGATGCTCGACCAGCTCGCGTACATGCTGGGCGGTCGCGCGGCCGAGGAGCTCGTCTTCCACGACCCGACCACGGGTGCGTCCAACGACATCGAG
>JAYVWH010000380.1:0-10087 GCA_043786265.1 Kofleriaceae bacterium
CGGCGCGGCTGCCGCCCGAGACGGCCGTGTGCGTCGGTGCACTCGGTGCCGCGCTCGCCGCTGCCGTGCGTGCGTTCACGGGACCGTCGATCGCGGCGGCGGTCGCCGCGAGTGCGGCCGCGCTGCTCGGCGTGCTCGCGGTGCTGGAGCTACCTGCGGTCGACGTCTTGCGCGCTACACTCGCGAGTGCAGCGGGCTTGTTCGCGATCGCAGAGCTGGTTCGTCCGCTGGCGCCGGATCCTTCGCCGTGGCCCGCGCTCGGGGCTGCGCTTGTTGCGTCGGTGATCGATCCGAGCTTCGCGATCCTGTTTGCGGTCGCCGGTGTCCGCTACGTCACCGGTCCGTGGCCGCAGCCGCGATGGGCGCTGCTCGTGCCGATCGCAGGCGCGCTCGTCATCATCATCGCCGCGGTCACCGCGACGCTCCACACGCGTAGCCACGTGCTCGGCGAGCTATGGGCGTACTGGCCAGGGCGCGGTGTCGATGCACCGGACCCGATCGCGATGGTTGCCGCGCTCGGCGACCTGCTGGGCCCGGTCACCGCGGTGGTTGCGCTCGCGGGCCTCGGTACGTGCGCGGCACGCGGACGCATCCAGGGCGCGAGTGTTCTCGGTGTCGTCGCAGGTGCGCTGCTGATCGACCTCGCGACCGGCGTCGCCGGCGCGGCGGTCGTTGTTTGTGCCGCGGTGGGTGCTGGAGTTGGCATCGCGCGCCTCGCGGCGATGATCCGATGGCCGGTCGGCCAGGCGTTCGTCGGCGCGGCGGTCGGCGTGATGCTCGTGGTCGCACCGGTGTGGACACTCGCCGACGCCCTCTGGTGAGTGCTCGGGTGTTAGGCTGCGCATGTGGAAGTGATCCGCGGACACGAGCGCGCCCCGGCTTGGCGCGGTGGTGCGGTGATCGCGATCGGCAACTTCGATGGTGTTCACAAGGGACACCAGGCGCTGATCTCTCGCGCACGGGACCTCGCCGATGCGCACGGTGGCGCGCGCATCGTGGTCCTCACGTTCGATCCTCATCCATCATCTCTGTTCGCCGGAAAGCCGCCGCCGGCCGTGTCATCGCTCGCGCGCCGCATCGAGCTGCTCGAAGCAGCCGGTGCAGACACCATCGTGATCGAACCGTTCACACGCGACCTCGCCGCCCGCGCGCCGAACATGTTCGTCGACACGATCCTGCTGCGCGCACTGCAGGCGCACGCGGTGGTCGTTGGCTACGACTTCTGCTACGGCGCGGGTCGAGCGGGCACCATCGAAACGCTGCGCGCCCAGTGTGGTCTGTCAGGTGTCGAGGTCGCGGTCGTCGCGGCCGTCGGGACTGGTGGCGAGGTCGCCTCGTCGAGCCGCATCCGGCAGCATCTGCAGGCGGGTGAGGTCCCCGAGGCGAACCGTCTCCTCGGCCGGCGCTGGGACATCGATGGGGTCGTCGTGCACGGCGCAAAGCGTGGCCGCACGATCGGCATCCCGACGGCGAATATCCGGCCTGGATCGGACCTCCTCATCCGACCGGGGATCTATGCCGTGACGCTCAGCGTCGACGGCGGTCCGGCCCTACCCGCGGTCGCGAGCCTCGGTACCAATCCCACGTTCGTCGAATCAGGTGGCCTTGTCCTCGAAGTTCACGTGCTCGACGGGGGCGGCGACTACTACGACAAGCCCGCGCGAACCGCGTTCGCGGCGTTCTTGCGCGATGAAGCGAAGTACGACTCGATCGAGGCCCTGCTGGCGCAGATTCGTCTCGATATCGACGCAGCGCGCCGTGTGCTCTAGAGACGCGTGGGCATCGCAGCCGTGTGACCTGGCCGTCTCACGACGGTCAGCGTCTGGAATGCCGCGCTCGTTGGAGGAACAGGGCTCGTCGTGTCTGATGCGCAGGCTTCACGGGGAGGCTCTATGCGTTTTCGTACTCTCGCAATCGCTGCCGCACTGTCCGCTGGTTTCGCGCCGTTCAAGGGGCTCGAGAATCCGGTCGTCACGCCGAGTCGCGCGCCACGCGCGCATCGCGATATCGCCTGGAAGGCTCCCGCGGGTGTGCTCGCGACCTTGCCGTCGGCCGCTTCGTGGCGCGTGATGTGGGATCGCGACACGGATGTTCCCGTTCGCCTCTGGGGACCGGCGCAGGTCGCGCCGAACACGAGCGCTGACGCCGGCGCTGCGGAAGCGTTCGCGCGTCAGCAGCTCGCGACTCACCTCGCGCTGCTCGCACCGGGCGCGACGGTCGCCGACTTCACGCTGCTCGCCAACGTGACCGATCGCGCGGGACTGCGCACGGTGTCGTTCGCGCAGCACTACAACGGCCTCACCGTGATCGGCGGAACGGTCGCGTTCACGTTCGGTCACGACAAGCTGACGATGATCAGCTCGAGCGCGCTGCCGCACGTCAATGCGCGCATGCCGGGCAACACGAAGTCGCCCGATGCGGTCGCCTCTGCAGCACGCACCTGGCTCGCGGCGGATGGCCATCGCGTCGACATCAAGGCCCACGGCGGCCGTGTCGTCATGCCGGTCATCCACGCGCGCGGCAACAAGAGCCACGTCGACATCGAGTACCGCGTCGCCGAGCAGCTCGAGGCTGAGGCCTCCGAGGGCGCCGGCACCTGGAACGTCTACATGGACGCAGCCGATCTCAGCCCGATCGCGCGCGCATCGACCACCTACTATGCGACCGGCAGGGTGCTGTTCGACGTGCCCGATCGCTACCCGGGTGGCGTGCGTAGCCCCAAGGCTGCACCGAGCGCGGTCCACTCGGTCGACGGCGCGATGACAATGAGCGATGTGGCGGGCACGGTCACGTGGGCCTCCGAGGTCAACGCTGCCGTTGTCCCGGGCCTCACCGGGCCGCTCGTCAAGGTCACGAACAAGGTCGGCGCGAGCGCGACCGATGCACTCACGCTCGCGCCCGGTGGCACCGTCACCTGGAGCCGCGCGAACGAGGAGTACGCCGACTCGCAGCTGATCTCGTTCGTCGCCGCGAGCACCGCGAAGTACTTCTCGAAGACCCGGCTCAACCCGGATCTCGCGTGGCTCAATTCGCAGATCCCGGTGACCGTCAACGAGCCGCAGACGTGCAACGCGTACTCGACCGGGAACGCGATCCACTTCTACAAGGCGGCGAGCTCCGAGGGTGGTCTCGTCTGCGAGAACACCGGCCGGATCACCGACGTCGTCTATCACGAGTTCGGCCACTCCCTGCACGACCACTCGGTGATCCCGGGTGAGGGCGTATGGGAAGGCGCACTCAGCGAAGGTCTCGCCGACACCCTCGCGCAAGCGATCACCGGTGACCCGGGCATGGGCCGCGGCTTCTTCAAGACGAACGCGCCGCTGCGCAACTTGAACCCCGTGGGCAAGGAGAAGCGGTGGCCCGACGACGTGGACGGCGAAGTTCACGACGACGGCGAGATCATCGGGGAGGCGTTGTGGGATCTGCGCACCGGTCTCGAGCAGCAGTACGGCACGGAAGCTGGCTACGAGACCTGGCTCAAGCTGTTCTACGGCGTCATGCAGCGTTCGGCGGACATCCCGACCACGTACGCAGCCGCCCTGATCACCGACGACAATGATGGCGATCTATCGAACGGCACGCCGAACATGTGCCAGATCAACACCGCGTTTGGCGCGCACGGGCTCGCGGATCCAAGCGTGTCGCTGGGCCTGGGCTCGCCGGAGCGCGATGGTTTCCAGATCGGCATCGCAACCCATCCGCAACAGCTCGCGCTCGATTGTCCCGCTCCGTCGATCGCGTCCGGCGTACTGACGTGGAACGTCGAAGGCGGCCCGCCGACGACGATCCCGCTCGTCGGTAGCACCGACAACCCGGACTTCTGGAGCGCGAACATCGCGACGCAACCCGATGGCACCGTCGTGCGCTACTCGGTCAGCCTCGAGCTGTCCGACGGCACCAAGGTGACGTACCCGCAGAACGCGGCCGATCCGCTCTATCAGTTCTACGTCGGCAACGTCGAGAAAGTGTGGTGCAGCGACTTCGAGAATGGACTCGGCGAGTGGACCGTCGGTGGCAGTAGCGCATCGCGCGTCGACTGGGAAGTCGGTGCGCCGGTCGGCATCGGCGGCGATCCGAAGCTCGCATTCGGCGGTACCAACGTCCTCGGCACCGACCTTGGCACCGACGACGGCCTCTACAACGGCCGCATCACCCAGTGGGCCGAGTCGCCCGAGATCGATCTGAAGGGCCACACCAACGTGCGGCTGCAATATCGCCGCTGGCTGTCGGTCGAGGACGCGGCGTTCGACAAGGCAACGATCAGCGCGAACGACCAGGTCGTGTGGACCAACTTCGCGAGCGCGTCGCAGGACGCCGCGGGCATCAACCACACCGACAAGGAGTGGCGGTTCCACGATGTCGATCTGTCGGCACAAGCCGCGACCGGCAAGGTGAAGCTCAAGTTCGCGCTCCAGGCCGACCAGGGCCTCGAGCTCGGCGGCTGGAACATCGACGACGTGTGCATCGTGATGGCGGGGCCGCCGAGCGCGACCTGCGGCAATCACAACGTCGACGAGGGCGAGAGCTGCGACGACGGCAACACCGAGGACGGCGATGCGTGTCCGGCAGATTGCGGCACGGAAGATCCGGGCTGCGGCTGCAACACCGGATCGACCCCGGCCGCGCCGCTCGCGCTGGCGCTGTTGACCCTGGGCTTCGTGGTCCGCCGCCGCAAGCGCGTGTAGGATCGCAAGGGTCGGCTTTGCCGACCCGCGCAGCAGCGCCGAAGGCGGTGCGGAGATTGATCAGACGGCGACGGGCAGGACGCGGCGACGCACGAGCTTGATGCTCAGCAGGCGGTACAGCATCTTGCTGACCTCGAAGCTGCCCATCCGCGACTTGCGAACGATGTCCTTGACGGTGTTCTTGCCGTTGACGATCTCGAGGACCGCGAGCTCCTCGCGCGTGAGGCGACCGCGACCCATCTGGGCGACGGAGTCCTCGTTACGCAGAAACACGACATCGAAGTTGTCGATCGCGCGCTCGATCAGGTGCCACTCGTCGACGCGACGGTAGCCCTCCATCAGCACGGCCTCGACATCGAGGCCGAGTGCGGCATCGATGACAGAGGGCGGCAGCTCGATGCCCGCGGCGAAGCGGAACCGGCCGTGACGCCAGCGCAGGATCTCGTAGATGAGCTCCTGCGATTGCCGCGTCAAGCACGCCTTGAGATCGGCTTCGGCGACATGTCCGAGCTTCATCAGCTGCTGGCCGAGCAGCTTGGTGCCGCCCTGCGTCGCGCGTGACGTGAGGAATGCGTCGAAGTCGGTCCGCGACATCACCTCGGCATCGACGACGAAGCGGCCGAGCAGGAACTCGTCGGGGACGCCGTCGGCGACCGCTTGATCGACACGACCACGGCGGAAGTAGATCTCGACGCGCGCATCGGAGCGCTCGACCGTGAGCACACCGGACTGCTCCTGCACGTCCAGCAGCTGCAGCACTTCCGCGAGCGGCACCACGCGTAGGTCGCCGCGCAGACCGGGCATGCCCTCGGCAAATAACGTCAGATCGATCGTGCCGAGCAGGCGGGTGAGCCCCTGGTCATCGAGCGCACCGCGGACTGCGCTGGCGATCACGTCTGGTTTGGCATCGGGCAGCTGACCAGCGATCGCGACCGAGATCAGATCCGAGATCTTCACGCGGAGATCGCTCACCGCTGAGGTCCGCGCATGGGACCGGTCGGCGTCATCCGTCGCGGAGAGATCTTCACCGGTCACCAGTGACGGGTTGTCGTCCTCGTGGCCCGGCTTGCCGTACTTGCCGATCGTGTGCTGGACGACCGCGGTGATCGCCTCGGGGGAGAACGGCTTGGTGATGTAGTCGACGATCCCCATCACCTTGACGAACCGCTCGCCGACCTGGTCGCCCTTGGCGCTCATCAGGATCACGGGGATGTCCCGTAGCTTGGCGTCCGCCACCAGCTCCCGGCAGAACTGATAGCCGTTCATCCGAGGCATCACGAAGTCGAGCAAGATCAGGTCGGGGCGCTGAGCGCGCACGCTCGCCAGACCTTGCTCGCCATCCGCGGCGGTCTGCACCTGATATCCGGCCTTCGTCAGGACCAGTTGCACGACCTTGGTGATGGTCGGGCTGTCATCGATCACGAGCACCAGCTCGCCGGCCATGTGCGTCTTTCCCTCACCCCGCAGGACAACAGCGGGAACGACATCTTATGTGCTCCCCATTTTCTTGTCTCGCAACTTGGAGGTACTTCCTCGATTGGTTGCGTAACGGAGCACGTGTTAGCTTCTAAGGGGCGTGCCAAGTCGCGAGGGAGACTGGGAACATTATCCCAGGAAATTCGGCAAGTATCACTTGCTGGCCCCCCTGGCACAGGGCGGCATGGGCGCTCTGTATCTTGCCGTAGCCGGAGACCGCGGACTCGAGCGGATGATGGTGATCAAGACGGTGCTGCCGCACCTGGCGGACGCCGAGTACGTCGCGCGATTCCGCGATGAAGCGAAAGTTGTAATCAAGCTGTCGCACGGCAACTTGATCCCGGTGTTCGATGCCGGCCTGGTGGCCGGCGAGCTGTTCCTCGCCATGGACTTCGTGGAAGGCCGCGACCTGCGCGCCGTGTGGAACCGCTGCGCCAAGAAGCAAGTCGCTTTCCCGATCGATATCGCGGTTTACATCATCAAGGAGCTGTGCCGCGGTCTCGCCTACGCACACTCGTTCCCTGACTTGAACCTGGTCCATCGCGACATCTCGCCGCCCAATGTCCTGGTTTCATACACCGGCGAAGTGAAGCTGACCGACTTCGGTCTCGCCAGCTCCACGCTCAAGCTCGAGAAGACCGCGCCGGGCATCATTTACGGCAAGGTCGCGTACATGTCGCCGGAGCAAGCGCGCGGCGAGAAGCTCGATGGCCGCAGCGATATGTACGCGACGGGCATCGTGCTGTGGGAGCTGCTCACGGGACGCCAGCTGTTCCCGCCGGGCAAGGACCAGCCACAGGATCTGCTGTCGCGCGCCAAGAACCCCGAGCCGATGCGGCCGAGCAAGCGCGCACCGCGCGTGCCCGTCGAGCTCGACGATATCTGTCTCAAGTCGCTCGCGGCGAACAAAGAGGATCGCTACGAGAACTGCGACGAGATGCGCAAGGATCTCCAGACCTGGCTCGCGCAGAATGCGCCGACCACCGACGGCACGCGCATGTCGTCGTTCCTCGCGGAGCTGTTCTCCGACGACATCGTGCGCGAGCGCGCCGAACGCCTCGAGCTGATCTCGCGCGTGCGCACGCGTGCACTCACGCTGCCGCCGACCGACGAGCTGCGCCAGCTCATCGAGAAAAGCGACAAGGTCTCGATCGCGGATCTCGGCGCGGACGACGAAGCGCCGGTGCGCAAGCCGGGCAGCGTTGGCCGGCGCGCGACCGACAACGAGCAGTCCGCGAACGACCGTCGTCGGGAGAGCGATCGCCGGCTGCTGGCGAAGGCCGCGGGCGGCAAGAACAGCGATCACTCCAGTGGCGCGACTGCGCTCGCGCAAAAGTACGACACCGACGACGAGGCTGCCGATCTTGGTATCGGCTCGACGGTGGACGGCCGCTACAAGGTCACCGAGCTGATCGGTGAAGGCGGCATGGGCAAGGTCTACCTCGCCGAGCACATCGAGATCGGCAAGAAGGTCGCGATCAAGGTCCTGCACCCGAGCTACTCGCGGATGCCCGATCTCGTCGAGCGGTTCCGTCGCGAGGCACGCGCGGCATCGAAGATCGGTCACCCCAACATCGTCGACGTCACCGACTCGGGCACCACGGATGACGGCAGCGTGTACTTCGTCATGGAGTACCTCGAGGGCGTCGAGCTCGGCAGCGTGATCGAGCGCGAGGGCGCTCTCGATGTCGCGCGCGCGCTCAGGATCCTCAGCCAGATCTGCCGCGCCCTCTCGGCGGCCCATCGCGAAGGCATCATCCATCGCGATCTGAAGCCCGAGAACATCTACCTGATCGTGCGCGGCGGCGAAGCCGACGTCGTGAAGGTCCTCGATTTCGGTATCGCAAAGACTACCGAGGCCGAAGCTGCGCGGGAGCGCCGGCTGACGAGCCCGGGCATGGCGATGGGCACGCCCGAGTACATGGCCCCCGAGCAAGCCGCGGGTCGTCCCGCCGATGCGCGCACGGACATCTACTCGCTCGGCGCGATCATGTACGAGATGACCACGGGGACGCCCCCTTACTCGGGCGACAACTTCATGGAGATCCTGACCAAGAAGGCGACGATGGATCCGCCGCCACCGATCGAGCTCCGCCCGGAGCTGCCGGTGCAGATCAGCGATCTCGTGCTCGCGTCGATGTCGCGCAACCCGGACCTGCGTCCGCAGACGATGGACGCGCTCGAGTACGAGCTCAACAAGTGTCTGTCGGGTCGTGGTCAGGCGGTCGCGTCGATCCTCGGCATGACGACCGATGCCAACGTCGTAGCGTCGCTCAACCCCGGTCTGTCGACGCGTAACCTCGACAGCGGCATCGTCAACCTGCCGCAGGGCCGCGCGTCGACCCACGGTTACAACGATCCGATGTGGGAGACGCGCTCGGGCGTCAGCCGATCCGCGCTCTACAACAGCGGCCCGGTGCTGGTGCCGCAACATCTGACGCCGTCGGCCCCGGTCCACTTCCCGCGTGCGCAGAGCGAGCCCGGCATGCAAGTGTCGCCGGCATCCAGCGGCCAGATGCCGCGGGCCACGTCGGACAGAGAGTTTTCGCGGCCGGGCACACCGCTGCCGCGCGCGTCGAGCGTCCACTCGGCCCCGATCGTTGGTGAGCATGTCGAGGCGTCGCTCTCCACCATGCCGGAGCTCCGGCGCAGCGGCATGGCGGTGTTCGGCTGGATCATGCTCGTGTTGATCCTGCTCGGCGGTGCGGGCGCGCTCGCCTACGTGATGCTGTTCAACAAGAAGGACGTCGCGACCACCATCCCGACCGCCGGCGGCAGCGATGGCTCCGCGGGCAGCGCCGAGAACGTGATCACGCCCGACGGTAGCGATACACAGAAGCCCAAGAAGGGCAGCGGGGATAAGATCGATGTCAAGACCGGCAGCGCAGCCGAGTCCGACAAGGGTAGCGGCGCGGGCTCTGACAACGATACGGTCGATCACACCCAGGGCAAGAACACCGGTAGCGGCTCGGGCTCGGGCTCGGGCACAAAGCCCACCGGCAAGAAGAATGGCGGCAAGACCGTCGCTGCTCTCGACGACAAGCTCACGTGGCGCCAGATCAGCGACTCGGCAAAGAAGTCCGAAGCGAAGAGCGACTGGGGCACGGCACGTCTGGCCTACGAGCGGCTCGAGAAGGCGAAGGGCTATCAGTTCCCCGGCTACGCGGTCTACAAGCAGGCCCACATGGCGTTCCAGGCCAACGACACCGCCGAGGCGCTCACGCTCGCGCAGCGGGCCTCATTGATGCCGGGCAATCAGAAGGCCGACGCCAAGCTGCTGTACGCCGACGCACTGTTCAAGCAGGGCGACTTCAAGCGCGCGAAGGACTTCTACATCGGTCTGCGCAAGGTGTCGCCGGACTCGAAGAAGAAGGTCCTCGACAAGAAGATCGGCGCCTGCAACGCCAAGCTCGGCCTCGGCGCGCGCGACGGCATCACGGACTAGAGCCCGTCTCAAAAACGATCCGGGCTCTACGGGTTGGGGCCGGGGCAGGGAAGCATGACGCGGTGAAGCCGCGCACCGAACTAGTCGGCGGCAACGTCGATCAAACCATCGAGCCAGCGAGCCAGTCGGCGAGCAGGTCGACGCTCGACAGCATCTGGTTCGCGCGGCGCAGGCGGTCCGACAGCGTCTTGACCACCTGCACGAGCAGTACGCTCGCCGCATTCGGATCGTCCGTGATCAGCTGGCGGAGGGCATCGTGCGGCATGCGGAACAGAAACGTCGCCGACATCGAGGTCACGGTTGCCGAGCGCGGGGCCGGCTCGACGAGCGACATCTCACCGAAAAAATCTCCGCCACCCAGGGTAGCGAACGTCTGGTTCCCCCGGTGGACCGCGACCTCGCCGGACAGCACGAGGAACAGGGCATCCCCGAGACTGCCCTCGACGACGATCGGCTCGTTCGGGTTGTAGCTCTCGAC
>JAYVWH010000381.1:0-2598 GCA_043786265.1 Kofleriaceae bacterium
CGGCCGGCCACACCCCGGACGCGGAGGCAGCCGAACGACTCGACCAGTTCTACGGTGAGGTCCGTGACCTCCTCAAGCGCGCGATGGAGTCGGGGATGGAGATCGGCCTGCTCCGCAAGGTCGATCCCCCGCTAGCCGCAGCGGCCCTCCTGGGCATGATCCGGGGCGTGATAGAGCAGCTGATCCGCGATCCCAGCCCGCCCGAGGTCGAGGTCGTGGTCGCTGAAGTCTTGATGATCGCACTCCGCGGCGTCCTGGCGTAACCCCGGGGTTGCGATTGGGCCAAAAGTTGCGCACGACCGTGCGCAAAGAGGCCTGATTTGCTGACTGGGGGCGTCACTGCGTATCCGACACCTCGATTTCTGCTTATCCGGCGCCTCGAATCGCCACTTCAACGGTCAGCCAAGAGCAGGTAATCACTCATGCCTACATTGGCATCTTCCGTGTACTAAGAGTGCACCGTGATGAACAAGCTCGCACTCGCCGCCCTCGCGACCTTCGCTCTGGGGACCCTCACCACCGGCTGCGCCTCGATGGGGACCAAGCGTCCGACCGGCGGCGCGCAGATCACGAAGACCGCGAGCGATGGTGCGAAGGACCCGACGTCGAACGACGTTGGCGCCTTTGATCAGCGCGCCGACCTCGGCCAGCGCTAAGTCTCCGACACTGATTTTCGCGAGGCTCCTGCATAGCAGACTCCTCGCGCTGAGCGGCAGCTGGCGAGCTGCCGCTCTTTTTTCGGCCCGCGCGCTTCAGCGCTCGAACCGTCGCAGCCAGCGCGCGAAGTCCGGTTCCTCCCAGGCGATCGGGGCGGTCCACGGGGAGCCCGCTGCCGCGCGCCACGGCCGAGGCCCGAGGCCTCCATCGAGCCTGATCGTACGCAGCAGCGCGTCGACGCTGGGCGTCGCGTCGATAACAGCGGCACCGGACTACTTGTTGAAGCGGTACGTCGAGAACATCTGATCCATCCGCGCATCCTGGTACGTGGTGAACGTGGTCATGCAGGCGTCATCGGTGTAGTCCATGAAGTTCTCGATCGGATCGAGACCGCTGCCGCTGCAGGTGTCACGGCCAGCGGGGCAACCGAAGGCCGCCGAGCGCTCGGCCGGGGTGTCGCTCACGCTGTCACCGGTCTTCGAGCAGCCGCCCTGGAACGTGTGATAGAGGCCCATCCAGTGACCGACTTCGTGGGTGCCAGTGTCACCGAGGTCGTACGGGACCGCGCTTCCACCGGGCAGTGACGAGAACAGCACGACCACACCGTCTTTCGCGGGCGCCGACGCGTAGCTGTTCGGGAACGTTGCGTATCCGAGAATGCCGCCACCCGGGTTGCAGGTGTAGAAGTTCAAGTCCTTCGCGGTGCCCTTGTGCAGCGCGGTCTTCATCGCGGTCTCGGCGGTGCCGTAACAGTTGACGTACCAGTCCGCGTTCGTGATCCGATCGGTCGCCACTACGTTGAAGGTCCAGCCCCACGAAGAGTAAGCGCCGTTGAGGACATTGATCTGGTCCGTGATCATCTGGGCCGTGATGTCGCCGTTCGCGATGCCCGTACCGTTGTTGATGACGTGCATGTAGACGTTCACGACGCCACCCGCGACCTGGGGGACGGCGCCGCCGCCGGTGGTCCTCGCGGCCGCGAGGTCCTTGTCGACCTGGCCGCGCTCGGCATCGGACGGGGTGCGGGTCGAGCAGCGCTGAAACGCCGCATTGCTGTTGGCATTAGCCGCGGCGTTGTCGCTGACCGGCTGGTCGCCTTCGGACAGGACCTCTTGTTCCTCCCCACATGCGACGAGGGTCGCGGAGAGGAGGAGCGAGGAGACGAGGAGCTTGTGGCTGGACTTCAACATCGGGGGCATCTTCCCCGAGGTGGTCAAAAGCCTCAAGTTGTACGTGATGTAGGCCCGCTTAACCAACCTTGGCGTGTAACGCGATGCGCGGTGCGAAAAGGGATTCCCAGAGAGATCTGTAGTTGCCGTACTTTAGAAGTGGACTGACGTGTCATTCTACCCCTAGACTGACGCGTCAGTCCAGCTCCCGCAGTGAAGGATCTCCTATGAGCACCAAGGTTCCAGACAAGGTCGTCATCGGTATCGATGTCGGCAGCACGACCGTGAAGATGGCGGTGGTTGATCCGGCGACGAAGGAAATCATCTGGAGCAAGTACCTGCGCCACGAGACGCGGCAGCCCGAGATGACGCGCGAGATGCTCCGCGAGATCCACGCGGCGTTCCCGACGCTGAAGAACGACCAGATCCGTACGTTCATCACCGGCTCCGGTGGCAGCCCGATCGCACCGATCCTCGGCAGCAAGTTCGTGCAGGAAGTGAATGCCGTGACGATGGCGGTGGAGAAGCTCCACCCCGACGTCGGCAGCGTGATCGAGCTCGGCGGCCAGGACGCCAAGATCATCATGTTCAAGGAGAACAAGGAAACTGGTGACAAGACGGCGCAGACGTCGATGAACGACAAGTGCGCGTCGGGCACCGGCGCCACGATCGACAAGTGCGTGCTCAAGGTCGGCATGCCCCGCGAGGAAGTCCCGGGCCTGAAGTTCGACGCGACGAAGCTGCACCACGTCGCTGCGAAGTGCGGCGTGTT
>JAYVWH010000382.1:0-15689 GCA_043786265.1 Kofleriaceae bacterium
GATCGGCGGCGTCACCGACGCCACACGCGCTCGGCACGGCGCGCGGACGTGGTCCTACGAGGAACAGGAGGAAGGTATCGGGCGCTCGTGGGTATTCAGCCGCCGGAGTGATTGTCGTCGAGAAACTGACGGGAACTTTGGGTCATCGAGATCGAGCATGCGAGTGTAGGGGCCACCACCCGCGATCATCGACCGGCGACTTGCCGCGACGGTGCCGGTGCGCGAGAGCACGACGAAGGCGTGATCCTCGTCGACGACCGGGCCCTTTCCGCCGCGCTGCAAGGTCATGCCGATCAGCTGGGCGCCTTCGGGGAGGAAAAATTCGGTGACCGAGGCGTAGGAGGCGGGCCCGGGATTGGTCACTCGCTGGCGGACGGAGACATCGACGATCGCCCCGTGCAGCTCGACAGACAGGTCACACGAGGCCTCGACCAGCTGCTGTGCCGAACGTAGGGGGTCGGCTACGCCATATTCTGACCACGGGCCGGCCTGGGCCCCCGTGGCGACGCCCGTCGTGATGACGAGCACTGCTGCGTACATGGCGTGCTTACGCATGTGTCCGTGACAACGGGATTCTGCGAATGGTTGCGCACCCGCCGCTGTCGACGCGACAATAATAACGGTGCAAGCGCCGTCCTCGCGTCCCAGAATCGGCTTTGTCCTGTCGGGCGGTGGATCGCGTGGCGCGTACGAGGCCGGCATCATTCACTACCTGCGCACGGATCTGGCCAAGCGTCTTGGCCGGCACGTTCCGCTCGACATCGTGACCGGCACCAGCGTCGGCGCGATCAACGCAGCGTTTCTCGCGGCCACGATGTACGACCCCGAGTCGCAGGCGCAGCAGATCGTCGCGGCCTGGAAGGCGCTGCGCATCGAGGAGCTGATCAGCCTCAAGGCCAAGGACATGCTCCGCGGCATGAAGCTCTTGCTGGGTGGGGATCCGCCGCCGCCCACACCGGGCAGCTTCCGCTACGGCGGCTTGCTCGACACGAGCGGTCTCGAGCGGTTCGTGATCCGCGCGATTCCGTGGCGCGGGATCGAGCGCAGTCTGCGCGAACGGCACCTGCACGCGATGAGCGTGTCCGCGACCCACGTGGGTTCGGGCCACACGGTCGTGTTTCTGTCGAGCGCCGAGCCGCTACCCCGTGAGTGGAGCCGTGATCCGTTCGTGCGTCATCGCGCGGCGCGCATCGGTCCGCGTCACGTGCTTGCATCGGCGGCGATCCCGATGCTGTTCCCCGCCGTGAAGATCGGCGAGGAGTACTACACCGACGGTGGCCTTCGCCAGAACACGCCGATGTCGCCAGCGATCCGGCTCGGTGCGGACCGATTGCTGCTCATCTCCCTCAAGCACGTCAAGAAGGAACCGAAGATCGTCGAGCAGGAGCGCGTCGAGGCGTATCCCAAGCCGCTGTTCCTTGCCGGCAAGGCGCTCAACGCGCTGATGCTCGACCACACCGAGTACGACCTGATGCGCATGCAGCGCATCAACATGATCCTCGAAGCTGGGCACGCCTCGTTCGGTCCGCGGTTCGAGGAGACGATGAATCACGAGCTGGTCCGCCTGCGCGGTGCACCGTTGCGCCGGATCCAGGCCACGCACATTCGCCCCTCGGAGGACATCGGCGCGATCGCCGCGGACTTCGCGCAGAAGGGCAAGGTCCGGGTCGACGGCCTCGTCGCGAAGCGGCTGATCGCGCGGCTCGCCGGCGGCGAAGCGAAGCACGAGAGCGATCTGCTGTCGTATCTGCTGTTCGACGGCGCCTTCGCGACCGAGCTGATCGAGCTGGGTCGCCGGGACGCCGCCAAGAAGGAAGACGAGCTCGCGGCGCTGTTTGACATGAGCACCTCGCGCTTCGAGACCGCCCCGGTCGCCGCCTCCGAGACGTAAATCGTGGCAATGTCCCGGCCATGTTCAAGCGCCTTCTGGCTGTAGCGCTCGCGACGTTCATCGCGTGTGGCGGCCCCTCTTCCAAGACCACCACGACCACGGTCGGAGCCGGCGGCGGCACCGGCTCGGGCACGGGGACGGGGACCGGCACGACGAATCCGGCAACCGGACCGACGGATCCCGACAATGCGCCGCTACCGCTGTGGCCCAAGATCAAGAAGGGCAAGCTCGCGAACGGCCTGACCTACTACGTGCTCAAGCACGAGAAGCCGCAAGCGCGCGGGCTGCTCTGGCTCGCGGTGAACGCAGGCAGCGTGCAAGAAGACGACGATCAGCGCGGCCTCGCGCACTTCGACGAGCACATGGCGTTCAACGGCACCAAGCGGTTCCCCAAGGACGCGCTGGTCAAGTACCTCGAGAGCATCGGCATGCGCTTCGGCGCCGATCTCAACGCGTACACGTCCTGGGACCAGACTGTCTATCAGCTGGAGGTCCCGACCGATAAGCCCGAGTTCATCGCGAAAGGTCTCGACATCCTGCGCGACTGGGCCGGCGACGTCACCTACGACCCCAACGAGGTCAAGAAGGAGCGCGGCGTCGTCAAGGAGGAGTGGCGCCTCGGCCGCGGTGCCGGAATGCGCCTGTTCGACAAGCACGCGAAGGTCCTGTTCAAGGGCTCGCGCTACGCCGACCGCATCACGATCGGTCTGCCGGAGATTCTCGACAAGGCGCCGCCCGCCGCGCTCACGCGGTTCTACAAGGACTGGTATCGCCCCGACCTGATGGCCGTGATTGCGGTCGGTGATTTCGACGCGGACACGATCGAGAAGGAGATCAAGGCGCGCTTTGGCGACCTCAAGAATCCTGACAAGGAGCGCCCGCGTCCGAGTGGTGGTGTGCCGGCCACGCAGGGCACGCGCGTGTCGATCGAGTCCGACCGAGAGATGGGACAGGCCACAGTTCAGATCCAGAACCTGGTCGCGCACCGGTCCGAGTCGAGCAAGCGTGACTATCGCCGTCTGCTCGCCGAGCAGATCTACACGCAGATCCTGGACGAGCGTCTCGCATCGATCTCGCGCCGCCCCGATGCGCCGTACATCCAGGCGGGCAGCCAGATCTCGAACGTGCAGGGCACGCGCGACATCGACGGTTTCACCCGCGTCGCCGCCGCGAAGCAGGGCAAGGTCGAAGATGCGCTGCGCGCGCTGCTGACCGAGGTCCAGCGCGTCGAGAAGCACGGCATCCTCGCGACCGAGCTCGAGCGCGCACGCACGAACATGATCCGCCTCTACGAGCAGATGGCCGCGACCGAGGCGACCCGCGAGAGCCGCCAGTTCACCGACGAGATGACGCGCAACTTCTTCGAGGGCGAGCTCATGGTCGGTAGCGACGTCGAGAAGGCTCTCGCACTCGAGATTCTCCCGACGCTGACGATCGCGGAGCTCAACCAGCTCGGCAACTCGTTCGGTGGCGCCGAAGGTCGCGTCATCATGATCTCCGGCCCGGATGGCAAGACGCCGATCACGAAGGACCGCGTCCTCGAGATCGTCGCCGAGGTCGCGAAGTCGAACCTCACCGCGTGGGAGGACGACGCGCCGACGCAGGCACTCATGGACAAGGCGCCCAAGCCGGGCAAGGTCGTCACGGAGACCAAGAACGACAAGGTCGGCGTCACCGAGTGGACGCTGTCCAACGGTGCGCGCGTGATCGTGAAGCCAACCGACTTCGAGCTCGACAGCGTCCAGCTGACGGCGTTCTCGGCCGGCGGCGAGGCCGTCGCGAAGGACTCCGACTACCTCACGATCAAGTGGGCGGATCAGGTCGCGGACCTCGGCGGCGTCGGTAACTTCGATGTCGAGACGCTCGGCAAGGTGCTGACCGGCAAGGCCGTCACCGTGTCGACGAACATCTCCGAGACGATGGAGGGCATCGACGCGAGCGGCTCGGTCAAGGACATCGAGACCATGATGCAGCTGCTCCACCTGCGCATCACGGCGCCGCGCAAGGACGCCGAGGCGTTCGGTGTGTGGAAGACGAACTTCAAGGAGCAGCTCGTCAACGCGCTGCGCTCGCCCGAGTTCCGCTATGCGCGCGAATCGCAGCTGGCGCTGTACAAGGGCAACATCCGCCGCCGTCCGCCCGAGGCCGATGAGATCGACAAGATCGATCTCGACAAGGCGCTCGCCTTCTACAAGGACCGGTTCGCGAACGCCGGTGACTTCACGTTCGTGATCGTCGGCGCGGTGAAGCTCGACGAGCTCAAGCCGCTGGTCGAGACCTACATCGCGAGCCTGCCGAGCAAGAAGGGCCCCCATGAAAAGGAGAAGGACCTCAAGATCCGCAAAGTGGGCGGCGTCGTGAAGAAGGAGTTCAAGCTGTCGTCGGAGCCCAAGGCGAGCGTGCAGCTCGACATGTATGGCCCCTACAAGTGGACGCGTGATGACGACCGCGACATGACCATCCTCAGCCAGGTGCTGTCGATCAAGCTCCGCGAGACGATGCGCGAGGACATGGGCGGCGTGTATGGCGTTGGCGCGCGTGGCCGGCTCGGCCGGTCGCCGTACCAGGATCGCGACTTCACGGTCTCGTTCGGTTGCGACCCCACGCGCGTCGGCGAGCTAGTGAAGGCGGTGTTCGACAGCACCGAGAAGCTCAAGAAGGACGACGTCGACGAGGCGACGATCGACAAGGTCAAGCAGACCTTCGTGCGCACCCGCGAGACGGAGCTGAAGCAGAACCGGTTCTGGCTCGGCTGGCTCGCGAATGCGTTCAGGTACGGCGACGACCCGGCAATCATCCTCGACACCAAGCCGTACCTGGCGCGCGCAACCGCCGCGAACATCAAGGCTGCCGCGAAGCGGTACCTCGATGCGAAGCAGTACTACGAAGCGGTCATGTTGCCCGAGAAGTAGCCGCAAGGTCCGGCTTTGGCGGACCGCGCAGCAGCGCCGAAGGCGGTGCGAAGGTTGCTGACACTTCTCCCTGCCACGCTGGCACGTGGTTACACTCGGCGCCTCGGTTGCAACGCGCTGAATGCGCCGGGTGTCAGGGAGAACAATGATGAGAGCAACGCTAGCGTCCGTCGTCTTTGCCACGCTCGTGGCATGCGGCAGCAAGTCGGTTCCGCCGACGCGTGTCGTCAACATGCCGGAGGAGGTCATCGAGGGCAAGCCCGCGGCGATGGCCACGGCCATCCCGCCAGCCAACCCGCTCGAGCAAGTCTCGCCCCTCGATCCTCAGATCAAGGTCGGCAAGCTCAGCAACGGCCTCACGTACTACGTGATGAAGCACAAGAAGCCCGAGCAGCGGGCCAGCTTGTGGCTGGCCGTCAACGCGGGCAGCGTGCTCGAGGACGAGGACCAGCGCGGCCTCGCGCACTTCGTCGAGCACATGGCATTCAACGGAACCAAGCGGTTCCCGAAGCAGGCGATTGTCAATTACATCGAGAAGGTCGGCATGACGTTCGGCGCCGACGTCAACGCGTACACGTCGTTCGACGAGACCGTGTACATGCTGACGGTCCCGACCGACGACCAGAAGATCATGATGACCGGCTTCGACATCCTCCGGGATTGGGCCGGCGACGTGTCGTTCGACCCGGTCGAGGTCGACAAAGAGCGCGGCGTCGTCACCGAGGAGTGGCGCCTGGGCCGCGGTGCGTTTGCGCGCATCAACGACAAGCAGTGGCCGATCATCCTGCAGGGTTCGCAGTACGCGAAGCGCCTGCCGATCGGAGATCCGAAGATCCTCGCGAGCGCGCCGCGCGACACGCTGTACCGGTTCTACAAGGACTGGTACCGCCCGGATCAGATGGCGATCTTCGCCGTTGGCGACTTCGACGCCGCGCAGATCGAGAAGGAAATCTCGGCGCGCTTTGGCGACCTCAAAAATCCCGACAAGGAGCGCGAGCGCATCGTTCCGCCGGTCCCGCACGATCATCCGACCGCGGTGACGGTTGCGCAGGATCCAGAGATGCCGTGGTCGTCGGTCACGGTCTACGACAAGCTGGACAAGCGTCGCGAGACCACGAAGGGCGACTATCGCCGCTTCATCGTCGAGAACCTCTATCACCAGATGCTCAACGCGCGGTTCGCCGAGCTCGGGCTCGATCCGAGCGCGCCGTTCACGTACGCGGGCTCGAGCGTCGGTGGGTTCGCTCGCGCGAGCGACATGTTCACGCGCGACGCGCAGTCGAAGGAGGGTCGGCTCAACGAGAGCCTCGCGCTGCTGTTCCGCGAGATCGAGCGCGTCGAGCGCTACGGCTTCTTGCAGAGCGAGCTCGACCGCGCTCGCAAGGAGACGCTGAGCAACGCCGAGAACTCGGCGGCGGAGTGGGACAAGACGCCGGGTGACTCGATCGTCAGCGAGATGACGCGTCACTTCCTCGAGCACGAGCAGATGCCGGGTCGCGCGCTGGAGCTTCAGTACAACCGCGAGTTCCTGCCGACGATTACTCTGACCGAGCTCAACCAGCTCGCGAAGACGTGGGGCGGTGACAACGGCCGGGTCGTGGCAATCAGTGCGCCGAGCAAGGCGAAGGTCCCGACCGAGGCCGACGTGCGCCAGATCCTGGCGAAGGCGAATGCAGAGAAGATCGAGCCGTGGAAGGACGATGGCGGCGACAAGCCGCTGATGGCGAGCGCGCCGACGCCTGGCAAGGTGACCGCGACGACGAGCGATGCGGCGGCCGGCACGACCACATGGACGCTGTCCAATGGCATCAAGGTCGTGGTCAAGCCGACCACGTTCCAGAACGACGAGATCTCGTTCACCGCGTGGCAGCCCGGTGGTACGTCCCTGGTCTCCGACAAGGACTACGCGCACGCGCGGTTTGCTGATGACATCGTCAGTGCCTCCGGCGTCGGCGACTTCGATCCGGCAGCGCTGCGCAAGGTGCTCGCGGGCAAGGTCGTCAACGTGTCGACGGGAATCGGCGAGCTGAGCCAGATGGTGTCGGGCTCGACGCGTCCGGCGGACCTCGAGACCGCGCTCCAGCTCGTCTACCTGCGCATCACCGCGCCGCGCAAGGATCCGCGCGCGTTCGACAACTGGCGCCAGGAGCAGCTGGAGTGGGTCGACAACAAGAAGCTGTTGCCCGAGATCCAGTTCTTCGACGCGATGTCGGTCGTGCAGACGAACAACCATCTCCGCCGCCGTCCGGACTCGACCGGTTCGATCAAGGCCGTCGATCACGACAAGGCGTTCAACATCTACAAGGAGCGGTTCTCCGATGCGGGCTCGTTCACGTTCATCTTCGTCGGAAACATTGACCCCGCGAAGCTGCAGCCGCTCGTCGAGACGTACCTCGGCGGCCTGCCGTCGAAGGGCCGCAAGGAGAAGTGGAAGGACGTCCACGTGAAGTTCCCGACCACGAAGATCGTCAAGACGATCACCGCGGGAACCGAGCCCAAGAGCTTCGTGTCGCTCACGATGAACACGCCAGACAAGTGGTCGCGTGACCTCGAGCGCGACGCGAAGATCCTGTCGATGGCGCTGCGTATCCGCCTGCGCGAAGTCCTTCGCGAGGACATGGGCGGCGTGTATGGCGTCTCGGTCGGTGCGTGGGTCAGCCGCGAACCGACCCAGCGTAAGGGATTTCGCGTGTTCTTCGGCTGCAACCCCGACAACGTCGAGAAGCTGAAGACCGCAGTGTTCGACGAGATCGCCAAGATCAGCAAGGACGGAGTCGGACCGGAGTATCTGGAGAAGGTCCACGAGCAACTGCGCCGCGACCACGAGGTCAACCTCAAGGAGAACAGCTGGTGGCAGAACGAGCTCGAGGAGGCCTACTACTACGGCGATGACTTCAAGGTCGCGCTCGACATCGACGCGGTCGCGAAACGCGTCACGAGCGACAACATCAAGGCGAGCGCGAAGCGGTTCTTCGATCCCGGTAAGTTCGTGCTCGGCGTGATGACGCCGAAGGTCGCGGCGAAGCCCGCCCTCAAGTAGGTTCGACGGGCTACTGTGACCGCACGTCGTCCGCGGTACCGAGCGCGCCGTCTTCGCCGAGGGAGACGACGACGAAGCCTTTCGCATCGCACTGCATGACGAGCGCGTGTCCCCACGGATCGGTCATGACCGGAATGCCCGGATTCTCGCCGAAGTACTTCGCGACTTCGTCGAGCTTCCCCGGGCAGGTCTTGCCCGCATTGTCAGCCTTCCACTTCGGATAGGCCTCCTCGGCGTAGGCGCGCACGAGGAGCTGCGCGAGCTCGCCGGTACCCATCGGCGGGCCGTTGCCCTGCATGTCGGGCGGCGTCTCCTCGCTGCCTCCACCGACGTAGCGAGCGAGTGCCGGGACGATGACTGCTGTGACGAGTCCGATCGCCGCGGCCGGGATCATGAGACCACCCTGGCCGGCATCGAAGTCGCCCGCGAACAGAGAGGTCGGTGCGGTGCTTGCGAGCTGCTTGCCTGCCTCCGTCGCCTTGCCAGTGACGATGTCGGCCCCCGAGACCGCGATGTACTTCGCGACGACGTCGGGCTGGTTGGCCCACACGGTTCGCATGTAAGCGCGGAAGCGAACGCCATCAGCTTCGACGCGCGCGGCTGCGGCGAGCTCGTTGACGAGCGACATGGCATGGATGCCGAAGGCGACCTGGTCGGGGACCTCTGCCGTCGTCGGCTGGATGCCGGTGAGGTTGAGCATCGTGCCGCGGCCCCATAGCGATGCCGTCCAGTCCGTGCTCGCCAGCTCGCGCGCGACCGGTGTGAGCGCGCCGGGTTTACCTGCGGGCAGCGGGCCCTTCTTGGCGCCGAGCCGCAGCTCGTTGTTCTCGACCCACAGGTCGAGCTCGAGCGCGTTCGTACCCTGGAGGCGGATCCGGCAGGCACCCGGGACCTGCTGCTCGGCGAGATCGAACAGCGTGCCGATGTCCTTGCAGTTCTCGATGATCTTCGTCGCGGGACCGGCATCCTTGAGCGGGATCCGGATCTGGATGTCGATCGCCCCGGCCGGGATCATCGCGGTGATGGGACCGGCGATGCTGGCACCGAGCTCGGTCGTGGTGACGCCGCCCGCGATTGGCACCGAGGGAATCGACGCGAGCAGAGGCGTCGCGTTGAACGAGACGAAACCGGTCGAGCCAGCTATCGTCGGACGGGGCGCGAGGGTGTCGCTCAGCTTCGCGAGCAGCCCGCTCGGTGCGCCGATCCAGCGGCCGTGCAGCGATGCCTCACCGGGCTCGAATTGGACGGCGACCGCGAGCGTACCCTTGGTGTCGCCCAGCATCGTCGCGCCGGTCATGTAGAGCTCGGCATCGCCGCGTGTACCGACGACATCGAGCTTGCCGCGCAGCGAACCCTTGCCCATGCGATCGAACATCTCGACTTTGGTCGCGCACACGTAATAGCCGCGCAGCTCGCGGCACGTGTTTGTCTCGAGCGTGTCCTCGTTGGAGCCGCGCTTGCCCTTCTTCGCGGCCATGAACTTGTCGCGATCGGCCACGGGCATCACGCCGAGCACACCGTCGGCAGTCGCGAACATCGCGAACGCTTTGTCGCCGAAGCCGGCATCCTCGGGCGTCGCGGTCTCGCTGCCGAACATGGACCGCGCGAGCTCGTCGATCTGCGGCTTGGCCGGCGCGATGTCTGCTTGCGCGCTGAGGCCACGCACGGCCGCGATCGCGTGAAATGCGAGGCCGACCGCACGCGGGGAGGCGACGATGCCGAGGTCGGTACCGTCGGGTGCGAGCGCCCACAGCGTGTCGACTGCTTCGCCGCGACTGGCGTCGAGCTTCGACTTGTTCCCGCAACCCCCGGCGAGCGAAACGGCAGCGACGGCAACGGCGGCAGACGACAGGCGCATCCCCGGTTTCTATCAGCACGCCGCGTGCTATGCAGCCCTGGTGACCGCCCCATATGTCGATCCTCCACAGGGAGGCGGGCAGGGGGACCCACCGCGCGATAAACGCCGTCTCGCGGTGCTATGGCGACTGACGCTGCTGATGAAACCGTACCGCGGACGCTTCGTGTTCGCCGTGGTCATGTTGCTCGCGGCGTCCGCGCTCACGCTCGTGTATCCGCAAGCCGCGAAGTACGCGGTCGACATCGGGATGGGTGGTCGCACGACCGACGACCTCGATCTGATCGTGCTCGGCCTGCTCGCGCTGTTTCTCGTCAACGCCGTGTTTGTCTGGTTACGGCATTACAGCCTGTCATGGCTTGGCGAACGCGTCGTGACGGATCTGCGCGGCCTCGTGTTCGACCGGATCCTGCTCCTGCCGCTCGCGTGGTTTCACGAGCGCCGCAGTGGCGAGCTGGTCGGGCGGCTCGCGTCCGATGTAACGGTGATCGAGGGTGTAGTCGGCAGCGAGCTGTCGATGGCGATGCGCAACGGCGTGCAGATCATCGGTGCGCTGATCCTGCTGTTCGTCATCGACGTGAAGCTCACGCTGCTGATGCTCGGTATCGTTCCGCCGCTCGTGCTGACGACGATCTACTTCGGTCGCAAGATTCGCGTGATGGCGCGCAGCGTCCAGGACGAGCTCGCCAAGGTCTCCGGTCACGTCCAGGAGTCGATCGGCGCGATCCAGACGGTGCAGTCATTCGTGCGCGAGCGCCACGAGGCCTCGCGCTATCGCACGGGTGTCGAGGGTGCATTCCAGAAGATGCTGCGCATGGTGCGCTGGCGGTCGTCGTTCTTTTCGACGTCGATGTCCGCCGGCTATGCAGGCATCGCGATCGTGATCTGGCTCGGTGGGCGTGCGCTGATCCGTGGCGAGCTGACCGCGGGCGAGCTAACCTCGTTCTTCCTCTATACGTTTATTGTCGCTGGCGCACTCGCCGATCTCGCGAGCGTGTGGGCGGGCCTGCAGCGTGCGGCAGGTGCGACCGACCGGTTGTTCGCCGTCATCGACACCGTCCCTGACATTCGCGACCCCGAGACGGCGACGCCTTTGCCGGAGGGGCGTGGTGCGATTACGCTCGAGAACGTCTCGTTCGCGTACCCCGCGCGCCGCGGGCAGCCGGTGCTCACCGACGTCGATCTCCAGATCAAGCCCGGCGAGGTCGTCGCGCTCGTCGGGCCATCGGGCGCGGGAAAGTCGACGATCCTGTCGCTGTTGTACAGGTTCTACGATGTCGATGCCGGCCGCGTGCTCTACGAAGGCGTCGACGTTCGCGAGCTGTCCCTTGCGGATCTGCGCCGCACGCTCGCGATGGTCGCGCAGGAACCCGTGCTGTGGGCAGGCACGATCCGCGACAACATCGCGTACGGTCGCGAGGGTGCTACCGACGACGAGATTTGGCAGGCCGCGCGCGACGCGAACGCGCACGACTTCATCTCGACGTTCCCCGACGGCTACGCCACGTTGATCGGCGAACGCGGCACCAAGCTCTCGGGCGGTCAGAAGCAGCGTATCGCCCTCGCGCGCGCACTGATCGCTAACCCCCGCGTGCTGATCCTCGACGAGGCTACCTCGAATCTCGACGCCGAGAGCGAAGCCGCCGTACAAGCCGCACTTGCACGGGTCCGCCGCGAGCGTACGACGATCATCGTCGCGCATCGCCTCAGCACCGTGCGCGACGCCGACCGCATCATCGTGATCGAGAACGCGCGGATCGTCGAGCAGGGTGCACACGACGACCTGATGGCGCGGCGCGGGACCTACCGCCGCCTCGTCGAACACCAGCTGATCGCCGACCGCGTCGCGAGCTAATGTTTGACCACGAGCGACGCGCTGAACGCGGTCACGCTCGGTTGCGGCCCGAACGGTGTGCGCTTCGCAATGCCGCCGAGGCACGCACCGAGTGATGTCGTGCCGACGCTCGCCGGCACGACCTCCGCGGAGGTCACATGGCCCGTGGTGTCGATCTCGAACCGGATACTGACCTGGCCCTCGTAGGTGGTCGGGTTTTGCTTGAAGCAGGCCGTGATCGCGCCGTCTTGGTGTGAGAACTCGGTCTGCAGCTTCTTTGCGCGATCCGCGTCGGGGGACTTCTTGATGGTCTTCACCCCGGCATCGACTGTGACGGTCGCAGCGACCTCGGCGGCCGCATCGGGCACGACCATAGGGAGCGGAGCTCTGACGTGCTCGACGGGCTCCTCGGTAGAGCCGCGCTGATCGACAACAACGAACGTCGGCTCCTCGCTCTCCTTGGCGTCACTCTTGCCGAGCACGAGCGCGGCCGCGATACCAAGCGCTGCGACGCCTGCGCCGGCGATACCGATCGCGACCCATGGAATCTTGCGCGGGGAAGCGGCCGCCGCGAGTGTCGGCGCGTGACCAGCTCGCTTGCTCTCGTCGGCGGTGATCGGCCGGTTCTTCAGCGCCTCGAGGTCGGATGGGGTGGCCGGGACGGTCGCATCTTGGCCGCTCTCCAACTTGCGGACACCAACCGGCGTGTTGATGCGGCTCGGAGGCGTGAGCCGGGTGGGTGCGACACCGTGCGCCCGCAGCACGACCTCAACGGACTCGGCGAGCTCCTTCATCGACTGGAAGCGATTGGAGGCGTCCTTCTCGAGCATCTTGCAGACGAGGGTCTCGACGTCGGCGGGGAGACTCGGATCGATCTCTCGCGGCCGCGGCGGCTCCTCGTAGATATGGGCGCCGACCAGCTCCGCCCAGTTGTCGTAATCGAACGGCGCAACACCGAGCAGCATCTCGTAGAGGATGCAGCCGAGTGAGTAGACATCGCTGCGGCCGTCGACGCTCTTGGCGTTCTTGCACTGCTCCGGCGACATGTAGCGCGGCGTGCCGATCACGGCGCCTGACTGCGTGTTGACGCCGCGCGGCTCGCGCTCGCGAACGAGCTTTGCGATCCCGAAATCGAGGACCTTCGTCCGCACACCGATCGCGGCTTCGCTATCGGGAACGAGGAAGATGTTGCCGGGTTTCATGTCGCGGTGAACGATGCCCTGCTGGTGCGCGACCTCGAGGGCGGTGGCGACCGAGCGTATGATCGAGCACGCGATCGGAACGGGCAGGCGAGGATCGTGCTCGAGCCGTTCGGCCAGTGATTCGCCCTGCAAATACTCCATCACGATGAACGCGCGGCCGTCGACGTGGTGACCAAAGTCGAACACGTCGACGAGCCCGGGGTGATGCAGGTTCGCGGCAGCCTTCGCTTCGTTGAAGAACCGCTCGACGTACTCGCCCGGCATGTCGGCGCGCAGGACTTTGACGGCCGCCTTGCGCCCGAGCACCATGTGCTCGACCTGGTAGACGACGCCCATGCCGCCCGATCCGATCTCGGCGAGCACGCGATAGCTGCCGAGCGTCTCTCCAATCATCGCCGCATCACATAGTAGTGGACGCCGGCCTTCGGGTGAGCGATGCGCACCCCCACTCCGTCTTCCTGGGGCCCCGGCGTGAGGTCACTCTCGAACCGAAGATGACGATCGAGCGGGATGACGATCCCACCTGCACCGACGACGGATCCGTCGATCACCGTGCCTTTGACATGGAGCAGTCCCTGGCCGCGGATTTCGACCGAATCGATCGACGCCGAGGGCGCAGCGTTATCGAACTCGATCACGATGCGGCTCTCCTCGGAGCGTGCACCGAGCACCGCCTCGACCCACGTCGTGTAGCTGCCTTCGCGGAGGTCGCCCGGCGGCAACTTCAGCGTGGTGCCTGGATTGGAGATCCGCTTCTCCGCGCCCTTGGCGGGCTTGATCACGAACGTGTAGCTCGGCTTGGGCGGCGCCTTGCGCCACGCGAGCGTCACCTCGGGTAACAGATTTTGGAACAGGATCGTGTACTCGCGGCCGTCCATCTCGACGGTGGTGCGCGCGGCGGTCTTCGGCAGCGGCGCACGGCCGGACTCGCGGTCGATGCGGACCGTTCCAGTGGCACCCGCACCGTCTACGCAGCGCACGCGATAGTTGTACACGCCTGCGGGGACGAGAACATTCGCGCCGCCGGTGCCCCCACCGCGTGCGAGCGGCTTCTTGAACGAACGGTCCTTGGCGACTTCGACCACACCCGTGGTCGGGCACGCCTCGCCGAACAGCACGCGCAGCTGCACGGGTGCCTTGGGATCGTGAATCACGGGCGACTCGCCTGCAGTGATCGAAACGACCGTGCGCTCGGGCCCTGGCGCCGACACCGTGATCTCACCACCGCCAACCATCGTGGCGGACTCCCCCGCATGGACCGTCTTCTCGCCCTTCTTCCCCGTAATCGTCGTCTGGCCGCGCTCTCCATCGACTGCAGTGACGTCCTTGTCGACGCTGACGGCAGCTGCGCCACCAGTGTTCGCCGTGACCGAACCACCGGGCACCGTCGCGACCGCATTCGCGGTGTCTGCGTGCAACGCGACCGTACCCGCGGTGACCTCGACGAGCGTCGCGCCCTCACCGATACGCAGTGTGCTCGGCCCGGCGGTGACGGCGCGTGCGCCGCCTCGTGCGACCTCGACGGTGCTCCCCGCGGGCGTGGTGATCATCGAGCCCGCCGCAATGTGGTGCTCCCCCGCAGCGAGATCGTGCTCGTCGGTGCCGGTCTTGACCTTGGCACCCGCGCCCGTGACCACGATCTTCACCTGGCCTTCGGGAAGACTCTCGACCGCGGCGTCCGCTGTGCTCGCCACCGCCTTGCCTGCGGCGCCGACGGTGATGCGCTGGCCCTGCTCGATCACGTTGTCCTCGAGGACGACACGACCCACGCGGACGATGATCGTCGTCCCGTCGGCAGCGTGCTCGAGCGTGGCGCGGCTACCGGCTTCGATGACAGCCTCGCCGACACCGATCGTCTCCTCACCGGCCTCGATCTCCACGGTGCCGGTTTCGACGCGAACGTCGTCGCGCTCGCGGCCCGGTGTGCGCGTGAAATAGACAACCGCATCAGGGCTGACGTCGAGCTTCCCGTTCTTGCCGACGCGCAGCTTCGCGGTGGACGCGGCACCGGTGCGAATGGCGCTCCCGAGTATGAACGTGTCGCCGACGTGCGCGGCTTGCCAGGGAGCGGCCTCACGCGGCATACGCTCGACCTGCGCGGTGATCGCTTCGAGCCGTGCGACGACCTTGCTCGGCTTCTTCTTGCACCCGGCCGCGCCCGCCAACGCGATCATCACGACGGTCGCGACTCTCACTTGCTGCCTCGTAGGTCGACGTTGAGCACGGTGACGCCGTCCAGCTTCACGTTGACCGTGCGCTTCTGGGTGAGATACCCGGTGGCCGCTATCTCGACCTGGAACGAACCCTCGGGCAGCTCGACGGTGTAGTTGCCATTGTCGTCGGCCGTGACGTTTGTCTGCTTCTTGCCGTTGACCGTCACCGTCGCGGCGAGCGGCTTGCCATCGAACGACAGAACCTGGCCACGCAATTGTCCCTGGCGCACCTTGCGCACGAGCGTGACGGTCGCGGCGCCCGTTTGCCCTGGCTCGACCTGCGTCTGCGCGGTGCCGTCCTGATACTCGTTCGCGTGTGCGGTTACCGTGATCGCACCGCCATTGACTGCAACTGTAAAGCGGCCGTCGTCGTCGGTGACGAGCTCCTGGTTTGCTCCGGTCTCGGCTTCGCCGATCGTGACCTTTGCGCCCTCGATCGCGCGGCCATTGGGATCGACCACCCGTCCGGCAAGCTTCGCGGGGGCTTCAGGACAACCATCGTCGTCTCGGAACTTGTTGACCAGCTCCTTCACGGCCGGGCATTTGTCGGTGCCGTCGAGTACGCCGTCGCCGTCGGTGTCCTTGTCGGTCACGGGGGCAGTCTCGTGCACGGGCGGGGGTGCGGAGGAGGGCGCAGCTCCGAACCGCACACCCGCGAGCAGACGCCAGTCGGGCGTGCCGAAGCCGTTGTCGAGGCCGATGCCTCCACCGGCAAAGGCGTCGATCGTCGGAGAGATCCGCC
>JAYVWH010000383.1:0-4756 GCA_043786265.1 Kofleriaceae bacterium
CGACTTCGGTCCCACCGATCTCGATGCGAGCCCCGTGTCGGTGACGCGCACGATCACGCTGACCAACACGGGCATGAAACCCCTAAATCTGCTCGCCGCGACGAAGGCAGGCACCAACCTGGCCCGCTTCTCGTTCGGCGCGACGCCAACGACGATCGTCGCCCCCGGTGGCACGTTCACAGTCGATGTCTCGTACACGCCGACCTCGGAGAAGCCGCCCGGCACGCCCGACGTCGCGTCGATCACGTTCCCGCTCTCTGGAATCGCGCCCGCCGTCGCTGGTGGGACGCCGCCTACGTCGATGACGATCGACATCAAGGGCTTCGGCGCTGACCGTCACATCGACGTCGGTGCGGCACCAAACTTCCCCGATACGTTCAAGAACCCCGGCGATGTCGCGCCGGTGCTGCCGGTGCGCATCACGAACACCGGTTTCGCGCCGCTCAGCGTCACCGCGGTCATGCTCGACAACGAGCCGATCTGGACGCTGCAGAACCCCGACCCCGTCACGATCCCCGCCGACTCGTTCTACGACTTCAACGTCGTGTTCGCGCCGCTGATGGCGGGCAAGGCGCCGACCGGTCACCTCGTCGTCATGAACAACGACAACGCGCGCACGCTGGTGTCGGTCGATCTCAACGGCAACGGTCTCACGCGCGGCGTCGCCATGGGGCCGCGCGTGATCCAGCTCGGCTTCACCGGTATCGGTCTGCCGATCCGGCTGTCGGACCTGTCGCCAGAGCTGCTCGACGTCGTCAACATGGACACGGCGAACGGATTCAAGATCGCGCGCATCAGCGTCGACAGCATCAGCGGCGCCGACGGCACCTTCGAGATCATCGACCGCAAGGGCAACGAGCCGGTGGATGTCGACCTCGCGCCGGGCGGCACCGAGCAGTTCGACATCACGTTCACGCCGACCGAGGTGGGAGACTTCGAAGCGATCGCGACGCTCTACCTCGATCAAGATCCGACGGCGCAGGCGCAGGTGACGCTGCGCGGTCGTGGCTTGTACGTTGACGCGCGCGGCGGCGGTGGCTGCTCGACGAGCGGGGGTGGTTCGCGAGGGTGGCTCGTGCTCGTCCTCGGTGCACTGCTCGCAGGAACACGGCGCAAGCGACGAAGCGCCACAGCGGTCGTCGCGATCGTCGCGGGTGTAGTCGCGCAGGCGCGCCCGAGCGCGGCGAATGGTCGCAACATCGATCTCAACGTGTTCGAGCCGACGCCGGCAACGACCGGAACAATGTTCCAGGTCCAGAGCGCCAACATCGGCGGCGATGGCAGCTGGGCAGCGAGCGCCCTCGTGACGTACGCGAACAACGCGCTTGTGCTCGACACGTCACAGAACAACGACGCGGCGGTGAAGAACCGGACACTACTTGCACTCGGCGGCGCGTACGTGTTTGGTGGCAAGTTCGAAGCGGGCGCCACGGTACCGCTCGTGCTCCAGAGCGGCGACCCCGCGGGTGATCCGACGATGCGGTTTGGCATTGCGCCGGCCGACGGGGCCGCGCTCGGTGATGCTTCGCTCCACTTCAAGGCAAAGCTCGGCGTGTCGCCAGCCCTCAGTGGCTCGTTCGCGTACGGCGCGGGCATCACGGTGACCCTGCCGACAGCGACTGACGGTGAGTTTGCCGGCAACGACAAGCCGACCGTGCGGGCTCTTCTCCTCGGTTCGCAGACCAGCGGCCGCCTCGCGGCGACGGTCAACGCGGGCGGGATTCTCCGCACCAAGACCCAGTTCGCGAACATCACGCAAGGCAGCGGGATTGCGTGGGGCGCTGGTCTCACCTATCGCGTGATCGATCAGCTATGGGCGGGCGGCGAGGTGTTCGGCGAGCTAATTCCCGGCGGCAAGACTGACGTGATGGGTAGCAAGGGCGTGCTCAATACGATCGAGGGCCTCGCTGGTGTGCACTACATGCCGCAGCACACGATGAGCCTCGGCATTGCCGTCGGCCGCGGTGTCACGAGCGGTCCCGGCACGCCGGCGCTGCGCGGCATCCTGACGTTCTCGTACACGCCCGATGCCGAGGTCCTCAAACCGATCCATCCGCCTCGAAAGCCCGAGCCGCCGAAGGATGACGATGAGGATGGCATCCCTAACTCCAAGGACGAGTGTCCGCTGGACGTCGAGGACAAGGACGGCTTCAAGGACGACGACGGCTGTCCCGAGACCGACAACGATGCCGATGGCGTTCCCGACGCTGCTGACAAGTGTCCGCTCCAGCCCGAGGACCACGATCGGTTCCAGGACGAGGACGGCTGCCCGGATAACGACAACGACAATGATGGTGTCGTCGACGCCAAGGACAAGTGCGTCAACGCGGCCGAGGACAAGGACGGGTTTCAGGACACCGACGGTTGCCCCGAGGGCGACAACGACAAGGACGGCATCGTCGATAGCGTCGACAAGTGTCCGAACGAGGCGGAAGTCATCAACGGCACGACCGACGATGACGGGTGCCCCGACAAGGGCGATTCGTACGTCGTGCTCAGCCCCGATCGTCTCGAGCTGCTCGAGGCCGTGCAGTTCAACGGTACGAAGATCGCGAAGGCGAGCACGAACGTGCTCAGCCAGATCGGGGCCCAGCTGCGCGCGCATCCCGAGATCGCACGCGTACGTCTGACTGCGCACGTCCAGCCGACGCGCGATGCCGCCGCCGACCAGAAGCTGTCAGAGGCGCGGGCGAAGGCGGTGCGCGAGTGGCTCGTCGACTGGGGTATCGATCAGCTGCGCCTGCAGAGCAGCGGCTTCGGCGGCAAGCAGCCGCTCGTCCCGCCGACGACAAAGGGTGCACAGCAGATCAACGACCGCCTCGAGCTGATCATCCTCGAACGCAAGTGATGCAAGCCCCAGCACTGCTGGGGCGCGCGGCTGCGCGAATCAAACGGTGCGCGCGAGAGCGACGCCGAGGATCCGTGTCGCGCCCGCGGCAGCGAGGGGCTGGGCGGCCGCTGCCATCGTCGCGCCGGTCGTGACCACATCGTCGACGAGGATCACAACGCGTCCGGCAACGGCGCGCGGGTCGCGCACGGTAAAGGCACCAGTCAGGTTCGCGACGCGCTCCGCCGCCGACAGCGTGCTCTGCGCGGGTGCACCGCGAGTGCGACGGAGGACAGTGGCGGGTGGCGGCAGCGCGGCCTGCGCACAGCCGTAAGTGGCGAGGAGCCACGTCTGATCGAAACCACGGTACAGCCGCCGCCGCCAATGCAGCGGAATTGGGACGATGATCCCGTCGGTATCCGCGACCGCAGCGGCGAGGAGGGGCGACCACAGCGGTGCCAGCGTCCGCGCGATGTGAGTCGCACCGCTGAACTTGAGGCGACGGATCGCAGTGGCGAGCTGGCCGCCGAATCGCCACGGCGTGATGATCTGGTCGATCAACTGCGCGCCGCCTTCGGCGCCGCTGCGCGGGCCGGCAGAGCCGTCCCGTGCGATCTCGCCGGTCGGACGCGCTTCGTCGGCCTCGAGCAGCGTGCCCGCGCACGCGGGACAGAGCGGGTCGGTCGTGAGGACCGAGCAAGCGGCGCACTGGGGACGAAATAGCCACGTCAGCATGCGCCCATATCGGCCGGAGTCGCCGGCGGTTTCGCCGTGCTACGGTGCGGGCGCTCCCGTCGTGATCGACCGCAGTTACGTCTACGACCCGACTTTCATCGACGCCGCGTCGCGCGCGGACATCCTCGCCTGGCTAGCGACGCTGCACCCGCTCTGGGAGATGCGCTTCTCGACGCGGCGGCCGCCGCCGGCCGGCAAACCGCAGCGATCGCTGCTGCGGCCTGTGTACTGGCTCGGCAACTGGCAGTTCGCGTGTCTTGGCTACTACGAGCCGCCGCGGCGCATCAGGCATGTCGCCGTGGAGGCCGAGCCGTTCCCGAGCGTGATCGCGCGACTGGTCACGTCGATCGAAAAGCGGGTGCGCAGCGGGTTTCCGCCTGCGGTCGTGCCGCGCGGCTGGCACCTCAACACATGCCTGGTCAATTTTTACGGCGACCGCGAGCAGAACGGCAAGTGGATCGATGCAGCGCGCGTCGGCGAGCATCGTGACTTCGAGCCCGGACCGGTCGCGTCGATTTCTCTCGGCGAGCGCGCGCGGTTTCAGTTCGTGCGCCGCGGCTACAACGACGCGCCACCCGTGCGTACGCAGTGGCTCGAGGACAATTCCCTGCAGATTTTCGGCGGGCCGCAGTGGAAGGACGACCTGCTACATCGCGTGCAGCGCGTCGAGGACAAGCAGGATCTCGATCTGCCACCGAAGGTCGAAGGCTTTCGGACCCGGCGCGTCAACTTCACGTTTCGCTACGTGCCGGACGAGCACGTCACGCCGTACCCGCAGCTACCGGCGGCCGCCCGTGACGACGTACGTGAGTACATGGGCGAGCTCGCGAAGCACTCGCCATTCTTCGCGAAGGCGCTCGCGCGCGGCCACTAACGCTTCTTGATTCCGAACAGCGGTGGCGCGGTCGCGGTGACCGGTGGAGCGACGCCCAGGAGCGCAGCGAGTGTCGGTGCGACCTGGAGCGTGTTACCCGTCCCGTTCTGCGGTTTGAGGCCCGGTGCGATCACGAGGATCGGGACGCGGCGATTGTCGTCGTTCGGTGCATCGTGGCCGGTCCCGAACTTGGAGTCGGTGATCACGGAGCCGGGCATCGGATATACGTAGAGATCGCCGGCTTCGCCCGAGACGACCGCCTTGCACACGGCGCGATCGACGTCCCGGTCGCCGCTGCAGGTGGGGCTGACCGTGTCCGT
>JAYVWH010000384.1:0-4208 GCA_043786265.1 Kofleriaceae bacterium
AGGCGGTCTGGTAGGTGACGAGGCCGTACGCCGCCGAGTGCGACTTGTTGAAGCCATAGCCGGCGAACTTGGCCATGAGCTCGAAGACCTCGTCGGCGAGCGCTGCATTGATCGCGAGGGCCTCGGCACCGGCGAGGAAACCCGCCTTCTCCTTCTCCATGACCTCCTTCTTCTTCTTGCCCATCGCGCGACGAAGAAGGTCGGCCTTGCCGAGCGAGTAGCCCGCGAGCGCCTGGGAGATCTGCATCACCTGCTCTTGATAAACGATGACGCCGTACGTGTCCTTGAGGATGGGCTCCATCGCCGGGTGCTGATACGTGACCTTCTTCACGCCGTGCTTGCGCTGAATGAAGTCATCGACCATGCCGCCCTCGAGCGGACCGGGGCGATAGAGCGCGCCGGCGGCGATGATGTCTTCGAGGCAGTCCGGCTTGAGCTTCTTGAGCATCTCGCGGAAGCCGCTCGATTCGAGCTGGAACACGCCGGTCGTGTCGGCGCGAGAGATCATCTTGTAGACGTCGAGGTCGTCCTTGGGGATCAGATCGATGTCGAGGTCCGGGATGCCCAGGGGCGCGCGCTGCTGGTTGATCAGCTTCACTGCCGTCTGGATGACGGTCAGCGTCTTGAGGCCGAGGAAATCGAACTTGACGAGGCCGACTTTCTCGACCTCCTTCATCGCGAACTGCGTCACGATCTCGTCGTTCTGCCCGCGGAAGCACGGCACGTACTCCCACAGCGGACCGTCCGCGATCACGATACCGGCAGCGTGCATGCCGGCGTTGCGGTTGAGGCCCTCGAGCGATGCAGCGAGGTCGAGCAGCTCGCGATGCAGCGGGCTCTCGTTGTAGAGCTGCTTGAGCTCGGGCGTCTGCTCGATCGCTTCGCGCACCGGCGGCGACTTGCCCGCAACGGGCTCGGGGACGAGCTTCGCGAGCTTGTCGGCCTCGCCGAACGGAATCTCCATCGCGCGCGCGATGTCGCGGATCACCCCGCGGGCTTTGAGCTGGTGGAACGTCGCGATCTGACCGACGCGATCGACGCCGTACTTCTCCTGGACGTACTTGATGACCTCGCCGCGGCGATTCATGCAGAAGTCGACGTCGAAGTCGGGCATCGACACGCGCTCGGGGTTCAAGAACCGCTCGAACAGAAGCTTGAACTCGATCGGGTCGATATCGGTGATGCGCAGCGCCCACGCGACCGCGCTGCCTGCACCGGAGCCGCGGCCCGGACCGACAGGGATCCCGTGCTCCTTGGCCCAGTTGATGAAGTCCCAGACGATCAGGAAGTAGCCCGAGAAGCCCATCTTCTGGATGACGGCCGACTCGACCTTGCAGCGCTCGCGATACTGATCGGCATCGAACTTCGCACCACGCGCTGCGAACTCCTTGAACCGGCGCTCGAGCCCCTTATCGACAAGCGCACCGATATACGAATCCAGCGTCTCGCCGTCGGGGACCTTGTACTTCGGCAGGTACGTCTGATCGAGCTTGAGCTTGACGTTGCACATCGCCGCGATCTTCGCGGCATTCTCGACGGCGTCACCGCAGTCCTTGAAGGCGTCGTTCATCTCCGACGGCGACTTCATATAGTAGCTGTCGACGACGTGCTTTAGGCGCTTCTCGTCCTTGAGGCTCTTGCCGGTCTGGATCGCCATCAGCACGTCGTGCGCGGCGGCATCGGATCGGTTGACGTAGTGGCAGTCGTTCGTGGCGACGAGCGGGATGTCGAGCTTCTTGCTCATCCGCTTGAGCTCGCCGTTGAGCGTCTCCTGCTCCGACGTCGGCGTCGGCATCATCTCGAGGTAGAAATCCCCGGGCGCGAACATTGCCGCGTACTCTTTCGCCGTCTCCTCAGCCGCGGCGACACCGTTCTTCTCGAGTGTCTGCGCGATCTCACCGCCGAGACACGCCGACATGCCGATCAGTCCCTCGCTGCGCTCGCGCAGGATCTGCTTGTCGATGCGTGGGTTGTAGTAGAAGCCCTCGAGGTAGCCCTTGCTGTTGAGGTAGCTGAGGTTCTTGTAGCCGACCTCGTTCTTGGCCAGCAGGATCAGGTGGTAGTTGCGGCGATTCGTGCGGTCGTGGCGATCAGTCGCGGCGACATACGTCTCGCATCCGAAGATCAGCTTGACCCCGGCAGCCTTCGCCTCGGTGTAGAGGTCGATCGCACCGAACATGTTGCCGTGATCGGTCACGGCGACCGTGTCCATCCCCAGCTCGTGGACCTTCGGGAACAGGTCCTTCACGCGGATCGCCCCGTCCAGGAGGCTGTACTGCGTGTGCAAGTGGAGATGACTGAACCCACCCATGGTAAGAGCATCTGTCTAGCTCATGCGGCCCGCACTCCCGATAGCCATGTTCCGGAAAGTGGCGCTTTTCGGAAGCTTGCTGAGTGCCGTCGGGTGTCGGCACGGCGGGCACGACGCCACCGTCGCGCCCGGGCCGCCGATCCTCGCCGAGAGCGAGATCCAGCTCGAGAACTTCGACACCGAGTGCGCCGGACTGATCGCGGCCCTCTACCGCTACGGGCTGTGCCCGAACCTCGAGGATGGGGATCGCCAGTGGGTGCGCGCCGCGATCGAAGCGGCCGAGAACAGCTTCGCCGCCGGCAAGAAGTCGAACCCCGACGAGCCGTCGCAACACGTGATGGCGATGGCGTGCCACCGCGCTGCAGACACGATGCACGCTGCAACCGAGCGCTGCCTCGCAGGCAAGCGGCCGCGCGTCGATTAGAGGATCACGATCAGGTGATCACGTACGGACCGCCGCGATAGCCGCTCTGCTGGGGCATCGCCTGCGCGGGGACGCGGGTCGGCGCGAGGCTCGCGACCTGCTGCGGTGCGAGCGGCGAGAACCGCACGGGCTCACCCGCACGCAGCCGATGCAGTGCGCGCTGGCCGAGCCACACGAGCCACAGCGGCACGATCCCGAGCGCCATGCCGGTACTCGCCGCGAGTCGCTTCGGCCAGGTGTCGTGCTTCTTGCTGTCGCTGCAGATCCACTCGATGCAGTGGAACGCGACGAAGTAGATGTACGCGGGATAGAGCAGCAGGAACCGCGCAGGGAAGTAGTGGCCGATGATGGCATGTGTAAACGTGAACACGCGCTGCGCGTAGCGCGGGCCCGACAGCGTTCGCTTCGCCATGCCGCCCGGAACATCGAGCCGGCGGATCATTCGCACGTCGGGATCGAACAGCAGATATTCGTCGTCGCGCTTGCCCGCGTTGATGCGATAGGCGAGCGACGGCTCGTCCTCGATCGGCGTGCACTCGTCCCATAGACCGAAGCGCTCCAGTGTTCGGCGCGGGATGGCCGCGTTACCGCCCATCAGGCTCTCGACGCGCGCGCGGATATCTATCCGCGCATAGACGCGCTGCCACTTGAGCACATTGAACGACAGCACGTTGCGACGGGCACGTGCAGGGTTCGCGTACGGCTTGCTGCCGCCATCCTCGTCGACAAACCGGCCGGTAACGCCGAGACACTTCGCGCCGTCGGGCCCGGTGAAGTTCGCCTCGTGGCGACGCAGCCAGTCAGTGCCGTACGGCAGATCGTCGTCGTCGATGAAGACGAGCAGGTCGCCACGCGCCGCGCGAACGCCCGCATTGCGAGCGCCCGGACCACCGAGCGGCGGGAACTGCAGCACGCGGACGCGCGGGTCGCGTGCGAGCGCGTCGACGATGCGCAGATCACTCGCGGTCTTCACCGTGCTCTGCTCGATCACGACGATCTCGAAGCTGTCGTGATCCTGCGCGAGCAGCGCGCCAAGCAGCTCGGCAAGCGCCGCCAGCCGGTTGTACGACCGGACCACCACCGAGATGCGCGGATGCGCGGGACCCATGCTCGCTACAGGTATCACAGCGTCACGCGCTGCGCATCTGTCTGGATCTCCACACGATGTCAGGAATTCACCACGAGGGTGAAGCGCGACTGTGCAGTCCTGCGTGAGCACTACGGGATTACGGGGCGCATGCGCTACCTTTCGTTCGTGATCGGTCGCGGATGTCTCGCTCTTTGCATCCTCGCTGCATGCGGGTCGAAGGGCGCGCCGTCGACGGCTGCACCCACCGCGGGCGCGAAGTTGCCAGATGGCCCTCCGCTGATCACGCCGCGCGAGCAGATGTCGTATCGGCTCGCGCTCGGGGGCATGGACCTCGCGACGTACGAGCTCGCCGCCGGCGACATCAGCGAGATCGACGGCAAGCG
>JAYVWH010000385.1:0-2087 GCA_043786265.1 Kofleriaceae bacterium
GGCTTGCCGTCGACGGTGACCTGCGCGTTGTCGACGTTGATCTCGAGCTCGATGATTCCACCGGCGGGCTTGGTCGGCGGGGGCGTCGCCTTGTCGGTCGGCGTCGGCGTTGGTGTCGGCGTCGCGACCTTCGTCGGGGTCACGATCGACTTCGGATCCGGCGTCGACGTTCCGACGGCCACAGGCTCGGTGGGTTTCGCCGCCAGTGTCGCGTCGTCGCCGCCCGTCGCGAACAATGCAACCGCCACACCGGCGAGCATCACGCCCGCGACGATGCCGACGATGAGCCCAATCTTCTTCTTCGGAGCGCCCCCTGGTGCCTGCGTGCTATATGCGCCCGCCGTAGCAGGTGGATACGTCCCGGGTGCCTGGGTCGAGAGGTGCGTCCCCACCGCGAGCGAGCCGACCGGCGGCGGAGTCGCCATGCCGCGGCCGGGTGTCGAGAGTCCCGATCGGAGCCCCGGTCCGGTGCGCGTCGCGATCGTGACCGCGCCGCTCGAGACGAGCTCCGAAAACGTCTGGCGGATCTGCGCGAGCGTCGGCCGCAAGCTCGCGTCCTTCTCGAGCATGCCCGCGATCAAGTTGTCGAGTGCTGGCGGAATCTGCGGCCACACGCTGCTGGTCCGCGGTGGCGGCGCGGTCATGTGCATGAGCACGATGTCCATCGCGTTGTCGGCGGTGAACGGGGTCCGGCCCGTGACGACCTCGAACGTCATGCAGCCGAGCGCGTAGATGTCGGTGCGATGATCGACGTTGCGACCGCGTGCTTGCTCGGGCGACAGATAGCCGGGCGTGCCCATCATCATTCCGGTCCGCGTCTTCGCGATCCCGCCGCCGGTCTCCGGCCCATCCGCCGACGATAGCTTGGCGATGCCAAAATCGAGCAGCTTCACCGTCATGCGTCCGCCGCGCGCAGCCGCGAGGTAGACGTTGTCGGGCTTGAGATCGCGATGCACGATCTGCTTCTCGTGCGCCGCCTCGAGGGCGTCGGCGACCTGATCGATGATCTCGATCGCTTCACCGAGCTGCATGGGCGCGCGCGCGATGCGCTCCGCGAGGCTCTCGCCCTGCAGGTGCTCCATCACGAAGTAGTTGCGCCCGTCGGGGAGCTCGCCGAACGCGAACACGTCGACGATGTTCGGATGGCCGATCTGGTTGACCGAGCGCGCCTCCTGCACGAACCGGTTGACCGCCGAAGCGTCGGTCCCGAGCGCCGCGCTGATGACCTTGATCGCGGCGCGCTTGCCGATCATCGGGTGGACCGCGGAGTACACCGCGCCCATCCCGCCTTCTCCGATCTTCTTTTCGACCCGGTTCTCGCCGACCGTCGTACCGGGCGCGAGATCCGAGGGCGGCTCGGAGACCGCGACCGCGAGCGCACCGGCATTGGTGGGTGCATTGTTGCCGACCTGTGGGTGCACGGACTGATCGAACAGCAGCCCGTCGTTCGGGCACGCGCTCATGGAGTCGGGCCACTCCGCGTTGCACCTTCGGCAGCGCCTCATTGCGACCCCTCAGCGTAACAGTGACCGCGACGAGCTCGAGGGCTTTGACGCGTACCGCTCCGAGGTCTGAGCAGGAACCACACGCGGCGACTCACAGCTCGAGACAGGTGATGGTTGCGGAGTTGAAGGTGCACTGGATGGTGTTCGACGCTGCGAATCCGGCCATCCTCGTCGTGCCCCCGATCCCGTAGAACGCCGTGGCTGCCGTATCCGTCCAGCCGCTGCAGGTCGAGGCCATCGTCCCCAGGCCCGTGAGGGTCGACGCGCCGACCCAGTTCGCGTAGTTGCCCCAGTTCGTCGCCTTGTCCGCGGTGAGGTTCGGACCGGTGTCGAACAAGATCGCGCTCTGCCACGCGGCCGCGGTGGGCAGGGTGATCATGTTATCGGTGCGAGCCCACGGAGCGCCACCCAGGTTGAAGCGAGAGAGTGCGCTCGTATTCGGGCCCGCGAGGAGCGCCTTGAAGGTCCCGACCAGGCCGGCCGCCGTCGCATCGGCCTGACATGCCATGTCGGCCCCGGCCAGTCCTCCACCCGGGGTCCACAGCCGCATGAAGGCGCGCCGCACGTTGGCCACGGGTGGCG
>JAYVWH010000386.1:0-3438 GCA_043786265.1 Kofleriaceae bacterium
TACATGTCGCCGGAGCAGGCGCTCGGACGCACGCTCGATCAACGCAGCGACGTCTACGCGTTCGGCGTGATCATCTATCGCCTGCTCACCGGTGTGCCGGCCGTGGTGCCGGGTGAAGTTCCCGCGATGCTGCAGGAGGTCGCGTACCGGATGCCGGTGCAGCCGAGCAAGCGCGCGAAGGTCTCGCCGGAGATCGAGCTCGTCCTCGCGGTCGCCCTCGCGAAATCTCCCGTGCATCGCTTCGCGACCGCTGGCGAGCTTGCGAGCGTGTTCGCCGACGCTGCTGCAGGCAGCCTCGACCGCGGGATTGCGCATCGCGCAACGTCGCTGCTTGCCGAGACGCCGTGGGGCGCCTGGCAGCGTCGCTGAGCTATTCGGTGCGCTGCTTCGCCGCTCTAACCGATGTTGAAGTCTTCTTTTTCGTGCGTGCTCGGCGCGCCGCCGTGAAAGCGTGACAGCGGGCTGCGCTCGAAGATCTCGTGCTTGGTGCCGCCGGTGAGGTACTCCGCGTAGAGCTTCGCGATGATCGGCGCCATCATGAAGCCGTGGCCAACGAAGCCGCACGCGAGGAAGAAGTCGGGATGCTCCGCGCTCGCGGCGCCGAGGATCGGATTGCCGTCGGGCGATTGATCGTACGGGCCGGCCCACTGGCGCAGGATCTTGATGTCGCCGAGGATCGGCATCAGACGCACGAGGCGGCGCGCGTAGGTCGAGAGGAACTCGAGGGTGCTGCCCATCGCGTAGGTAGAGCCGTGGCCGGGCACGGTCACGCCGCCGACGATCTCGCCGCGCATCGACTGGCTGCAGTACAGACCGCTCGCGAGCTCGCTCACCATCGGACGCAGGAAGGGCTTGAGCGGCTCCGACGAGCAAATCTCGTGACGGATCGGATACGTCGGGACCTGCACGCCGATCATCTCGGCGAGCTTGGGTGACCACGCGCCGCACGCGTTGATCACGCGGCGCGCGTGCATCGTGCCGCGCGAAGTGGTCAGCGTGTAGCCGCCGGCGGAGGCGCGCTCGAGTCCGGTGACGCTGGTCTGCGTGAAGATGCGCACGCCGTGTGCGGCGGCCTGGCGCGCGTAGCCCCACAGAAACGGCCATGGAAACAGGATGCCGTCGGTCGGGTTGTACGCGGCGCCGACGATGCCGGCGAGATCGAGCTCGGGGACGATGTCCTGCGCGGCCGTCGGAGAGAGCATGCGCGTCGCGACGCCGCAGCGATTCTGGATCGCGATGTTCTTCTCGAGCCGCGCGACCTCCTTCGCGCTGCGTGCGAGGAACAGGTATCCGCCCTGGCGGAACCACACGTTGACGCCGACGTCGACGGCGAACCGCCGGCACAGCTCGACGGAATCCTGCATCAGCCGGATGTTGATCTCGGTCGACCACTGCTGGCGGATGCCGCCGCCGTTGCGGCCGGATGCGCCTTCGGCGAGATAGCCGCGCTCGACGACGACGACATCTTCGAGGCCGCGTTTCGCGAGGTAGTACGCGATCGCGAGGCCCATCACGCCGCCGCCGACGATCGCGATCTCGGTCTTCGCGGGGAGGGGCCCCTTCGCGTCGAGGGTCGCGGGCAGCCGGATTTCACCCGAGCGATCGGCGCGGCTCTCGTCGTCGTCGTCGTCGCCGCCGGGGATCATTGGTTGTCGCCTTCCTCGTCGCCTTCGTCGGGGAATCGATGCGCGTCGGGCGCGAGCGCGAGCAGCTTGAGTGGCGTGGGTGCGAGCGGCGGTCGCGAGGTAAACGCGGGGATGGTCGCGGGCGGCTTGCCGGTGATGCGCGCGAGCTGCGTCGCCATCGGGCCGAGGCACTCCTTGCCCTGACACGGGCCGGTGCCAAAGCCAGTGTAGCGCTTGACCTCCTCGATGTCGGTGTAGCCCCGGGATACGCAGTGCTCGAGATCCGCGAGCGTGACGTCCTCGCAGCGGCAGAGCATGATCTTGCCGGCCATCTACGCACCTCCAGCGAGCGCGGCCGCGACACTGTCGCCGACTCGCGCGCCGTCGACGCCGGCGTGATCCGTGCCCATGTAGCCGGTGACATCGCCACACGCCCACACGTTCGGAGTGGTGGTCGCGCCGTGCTCGTCGACGACGATGCGGAAGCCACCGCGCGCCGGATCGAGGCTGACCTTGCACCCTTGCTGCCGTGCGCCCTCGGAGGCCGGCGATGGAATCGCAGCGACTGCGACGATGTCGCAATCGATGCGGCCGGTCGTCGTGTCGACGCCGTTGACCCAGCTGCGGCCGCGCGCGCCGAGCGTGTCGGCGAGCGCGACGCGCGAGACCTCGGCACCGGCGTGCGCGAGTGCAGCCGCGAGTGCGGCAGATTCGGCCGCGAGCTCGGGGACCTCGACGAGGCAGACCTTGTCGCCCGCGAGGATGCCGTGGTCGACGAGCAGGCGGCCGACCGCGCGCGCAGCGATCACGCCTGGACGATCGTTCTCCTGGAACGGGAGGTTCACCGGGTAACCGCCGGTCGCCCAGATCCATGCGCGTGCGTGGACGCGATACAGACGATCGGGTGCTGACACCGCGAGCACGCCACCATCGTCCTCGGGGAAGTAACCGATCGCCGTCGAGCGAGCGAGCACCTCGACGCCGGCGTCGCGAGCTTGCTGCCACGTGGTCTCGGCACGCGTGCGACCGGCGCGCGGATCGGTGCGCAGGCTTCCGCCGGGGCGCAGCTGATCGTCGACGAGTAGCGTGGTGAGCCCGCGGCGGGCGCACGCGGTCGCAGCGGCGAGTCCCGCGGGACCGCCGCCGATGACGCACACGTCGACGTTGCGCTCGCCGACCTCGGGAAGCTCGTGCGCGGGTGATGCGGGTAACCGACCCAGGCCAGACAGCTGGCGGACGACCTTGTTCGCGAGCTTGTTGAGAACGGAGGAGCCGGTCATCAGCGTGTGATGATCGAGCCCACGCGAGAACAGAAAGTCGACGGCACCGAGCAGGTCGACTTCGGCGGACGGGAACGCGTTCTGTCCCTCGACCTCGGCGCCCGCGGTGCAGGGCGCGAGACATGCGCGCAGATTCGGAACGCCGGACAGGCGCACGAGACAGCCGCTGCAGTGGCCTTCGAGACAGAAGAAGGTGCGCGGGCGGTGATACTTCAGCGATCGCGACAGCACGCGCGTGCCGCTCACGAATGTCGCCGCTGCGATGCTCTCGTTGGCGTAGGCGCGGATCGGCTGTTCGGCGATCCGCACTTCAACGGCCTCGCCACGCTCGGCGTCGAATTCGGGAAGCCGGCGCGCCACCCGTCACTGATAACGCATGCGCGGCGACAACGTCAGCACGCGTACGAAGCATTGTGTGCGAGTGGCTGACAACTCACGCAACTGTCGATCGCCACGGGCAAAACCGGGTGGGTGTTCGTTGCTTTCGCTTGGAGGTGCGGGTTACCGTTCGGTCCGAAAGGACAGGGGAAAAT
>JAYVWH010000387.1:0-5206 GCA_043786265.1 Kofleriaceae bacterium
GCGCTGGCGATCGCAGCGCTCGCGATCTGCGCTGGATGCGCGCTCTACTTCTACTCCGGCGTGCTCGGCTACCGTATCGACGGCTCGGAGATCGCCGACGCGCTCGGCGGCCGGATCGAGACCGAGCATTTTGTCATCTACTACGCGAGAACCAAAGAGATCGACGCGGATATCGATCTCATCGCGAAGGACCACGAGCTTCGCTACGCCCAGGTCGTCGCGCAGGTCGGCGCCGCCCCCGCCGGCAAGAACACGTCCTACTCCTTCGCGGATCGCGAACAAAAGGGCCGGTGGTTCGGCGCGCGCGACGTCGAGATGGCGAAGCCGTGGCGGCGGGAAATCTACCTGGACCACCGCGCGTTCCCACACGGCTCGCTCCGTCACGAGATCGCACACGCGATCGCGAGCGCGTTTGGCGATCCACTCTTTGGTGTCGCCGCGCGCCGCGTCGCGGGCATCCCCGTGTTCGTGAGCCCCGGTCTGATCGAGGGCTTCGCGGTCGCCGCGGACTGGCCGGGCGGCTACGACCGGCTCACGCCGCACGAGAGCGTGCGCGCGATGCAAGAGCTCGGGGTGCAGCCAACGATCCACGAGCTGCTCTCGCTCCAGTTTCTGACCGTCTCGTCGTCGCGTAGCTACATGACGGCGGGCTCGTTCCTGCGATTCCTGCTCGACACCTACGGCGCGACGTCGCTGCGCCGCCTGTACTCGACCGGCGGCGACTTCGAAGGCGCGTATGGAAAGTCGATCGCATCGCTCGAAGGCGAGTGGCGCACGATGGTTGCCAAGATCACGCTACCGCCCGAGGTCATCGAAGGCAGCCGCGAGCGATTCCGCCAGGGCAGCGTGTTTGCGCGGCCGTGCCCGCACGCGATCGCGGCGCAGCGCGAGCGCGCGACCGACGAGTACATCGCCGGTAAGCGAGGCCACGCCGTCGCGCTCATGCGCGATGTCTGCGTCGACAATCCAGGCGAGCCACGATACCTCCTAGAGCTCGGCGACTTCTTGATCAGCGGCGGGCCGGCGGAGCGCGCCGAAGCGATCGGGCTGTGGACCGCACTCGCGACGAGCGATGCGACAACGTCATCGCTACGGGCCGACGCTTACGATCGTCTCGCCCGCAACGCCGCCGCCCTCGCCGACATGCCGCGCGTGAGGCAGCTCGTCACAAAGGCCCGCGAGCTACCCGCCGATCCGAACGCGCGCCGTCAGCTCGACGGTCAATGGTTCGCGCTCGAGCACGCCGGCCTTGCCGGTGCGGCGCTGCGCGGTTACTTCTTCTCGCCGCCCGGCGGCCCCGATCCGGCCGCCTTCGCATTCGCCGCGACGCTCGCCGAGCCGGACCTCGGCTTCGGGTACTACCTGCTCGGCCTGCAGAAAACCAATGCGGGCGAGTGGCAGGCGTCGGCCGATGCGCTCGATGCTGCACTCGCGCGCACGCTGCCCGGCGTGCCGTTCGTTCGCAACGCCGCCCGCCGCCTTGCGGTCGCTGCCTATCGCGCCGGCGACCGCGTCCGCGTGCAGCACGCGATCGATGCGCTGCGCGGTGCCGGCATGACACAGACCGATCAGCTGCTCGCGCTCGACTGGGAGCAGCGACTCGAATTCGACACGACGAAGCGCTTATCGAAGTGACTACATACCCGAGAGGAACAGCCAGCGACGGCCGTCCCACTCGAGCACGAGCTCGTTTTGATCGCGCTTGTCGGGGCGCTTGGGCTGGCCCATCGCGTTGGCGACCGTGAAGCTCGCGTCGATCATCACGTCGACCGAGGCGCGGCAGCCGGCCGTGAGATCGCCCGTGCAACTCTGTCGCACGGCCAGGTACCGCATCGAGTAGCGGATGTCGGTCGCGTGCGCGAGGCGCGTCATGAGCACGTTGCGCAGACCCTCATAGCCGTAGTCGTCGCCGCCGGAGGGCGTTCCCGAGTCTTCCCAGTACTGCTTGTGCGCCATCAGCATCAGCGTGTCTGAGTCGGCGCGCTCGACCGCCGTCCGGTACTCCTCGACCGTGTCGAGCACAGCCTTGTTCAAGGCCGAGTATGGGACCCGTGTGCCGGGCACGTACGAGCCGTTGTGTGCACAGCCCGCGAGCGAGGACGATGCAATCGCGACAAGAACTGCGAGCCTGATCATTGAGAGCGGAGCGGGTGATTGCAGAACCCTTGCCACAGCTATCCCGCCTCGAATAACGACGTAACTACGTGCGGTGACAGGGTTCGCCATGCCTCGCATCTCGCCAGAAAGGCACGAAAGTCCTTCTCGGGGTTGGACACCTTTGCCAAATAGACATCGGTGATGCGAGTGATCGTGAATCGCATCGCGGAGGCCCGCAGCTCGACTGGCAGGGCCTCGCGATCGGCCGGCGCGAGTGGCCGCGTGTCCTGATACCCGGCGAGCAGTGCGGCGGCCAGGTCCAATCGCGGCGCGCGATCGCGCTCGGACCAGCACCAATCATTGATGCAGACCGCGAGGTCGTACGCGAGGCTGCCGCCGGAGGCCTGCTCGAAGTCGAGGATCGCGCTGACCGCAAGGGCCGGTCCGCGCAGCGCCGCCGAAGGTGGTGCAGAGTCGATCGCGTCCCCATCCCACAGTACGTTGTCGCGGAACAGGTCGCCGTGGATGATCCCGTGCGTCGCGGCCGCGCGAATCGGGGCTGCGGCAGCCGCGGCAGAGAGCTCCTCGCGCAGAATGGCCAGCGCAGGTTCCAGTTGTGAATCTGAATCTCCCTGGATCCTTGCGAAGCGCGTGACGAGATGAGCGTGGTCGTAGATGCTGCTGCGACGCCAGTCCGCGGGCAACGTCAGCGCCGCGACGTGGAGCTGCGCGAGGGCGGCACCGAATGCGCGCGCGTGATGCACGGTGACGGCATCGGTTGCAAGGTGCGAGCCCGGCCGCCACTCAAACGCGCTGACCCACTTCGTGGCCGATGCCCGATGTAGTGGTGCGTGGAGCCGGCCGTCGCGCGCCGCGATCGGTTCCGGCGTGGTCACGCCGCGGGCTGCGAGCGCGCTGACGAGGCGCGACTCCCAAGCGACATCGTCCTCGGACTTGCCCTCGTTGACCCGCAGGAAGAACCGGCCGCGATCGGTCTCGAGCGCAAAGTTCGAGTTGATGGTGCCGGCTGCGATCGTGCGAGACACGCGCACACTACCGAGGTCGAATTCGCTCGCGAGCGCGCTCAGCTCGGCAGCATCGAGCACGGTGAACATCGCCACGCGAGGAAGCTACCAGATCGGCCGCTTCAATTTCGTGGGCGCGACGACGCGACGCGCGCGCCACCGCTGTTACCTTCCAGTCGTGGATCAGGCCGAGCGCGCACGATTGGTGGAGAGCCACCTCGAGATCGCGCGCAAAGCGGCCGCCATGATCTTCCCGCGCGTGCGCGATCACATCGAGTTCGAGGAGCTTGTCGCGCTTGGCAATGTCGGCCTCGCCGATGCCGCTGCGAAGTTCGATGCCTCCAAGGGCGCGGCGTTCTCGACATACGCCTGGTATCGCGTGCAGGGCGCGATCGTCGATGGGCTGCGCAAGCAATCAAATCTGCCGCGCCGCGTGTGGGCCAAGCTCGTCGCCCTCCGCGCTGCCGGCGACTACCTCGAGAATCGCACAGACCGAGATGCAGGCGCTGCTCAAAAAGGCACGCCACCGGCACAGGGCGCCGATGCACTCGCGGCGATCAAGAGCGCGATGTCCGCGATTCGGACGATGTACGTGACGTCGCTGGAAACCATGCGTGAGGCAGGTTTCGATGCGGCCGATCAATCGCCGCGCGCGGACGAACGGCTCGACACCGGCCGCCTCGGCGCCAAGATCCGCGACGCGCTGGCCGCCCTCCCCGAGCGCGAGCGAGAGCTGGTCACCAAGCATTATTGGGAGGGTAAGAATCTCCTGGAGGCCGGCGCGGAGCTGGGGATCTCGAAGTCCTGGGCCAGCCGGCTGCACGCCCAGGCCGTCGAGCGGCTACGAACAATCGTCGACGCAGAATCTGGCTGAGTTGGACGGTGTGGTGTGGCGTCCCACATCGCGCGGAGTACCTGGCTCGATCTACAATTAAGGCCTCGTGTACCGGGCTGGGAACCGGGCTCGACGTTTAAAAAGTGCTGCCACCTGACGACGACGATCTCGACCTCGCACTCGATCGGCTGATGCCGGTCGAGTCGCGCGCACCGGAATCCGATCCCGAGAAGACGGAGATCCGCCCACCGACGGCGATGGCGCGCGCATCGCAGACGCTCGGAACGCAGACGCCTCCGCCGACGGCGCCTCGGAGCGGCGACGCGAACGGCAACGGTCACGGCCATAACAATGGCAGCGTGCCTCCATCCACGCGCTCGACGTCGATCGGCATCGCCGCCGTCAGGCCGCCCAACGCGCCCGCGAAGTCGATGACAGCGCCGCGCGTTCCTGCGCCCGCACCGTCGTCGCCGTCAGTGCCACCGCCTGCGCCCGGCGCACGCCCCGCGCCGCCGCGGCCGCCGATGCCCCCGCAACGTGCGTCGGCGCCTGCCCTCCTCCGCCCGCCCGCGCCGGCTGCGGATCCTGCGCTCCGTCCACCCGCGCGGGCCGCTGCAGAGCCCGCGCTCCGTCCGCCCGCACCCGCCGCAGCAGCGTTGCGCCCACCCGCGACGCCAGCGACGCGACCGCCCGCGTCGCCCCCGACAGCACCGTCCCTCGAAGCGGTTCCCGCGCGGCCGCGTACGCCGGTGCCCGAGGACGCGACGATGATGGGTCCGGGTGGACGTGCCCGTACACCCGCACCAGGTGTGCCGATCGTGTCGGCGCGAGACCTCGACATCGACGCGATTCCCGAGGCGATTCCGCACAAGATGCAGTCGGCTCCGAACGCGAGCCCGACGCGCAACCCCACGCCCGCCCCGATGCAGGCGCCGATCACGTCCGCGCAGATCGACCGCGTCTCGGGCGAGCTCCCCGCGAAACGCCGGGCCGACTCGATCGCCGACGAGGGTGCCGCGCCCGAGGAGCGCATCTCGGGACAGTTCCCGATCCCGCGTCTGCCGCCATCTCGGCCAAACAAGCCGAGCCACGCCACGTCACTGCTGCCCGATCACGAGCTTCCCAAGCCCGAGCCCGCCAGCAACATCAGCGCGCGCTCGCAGAAGAGCGGCAAGCGCGAGGCGCGCCAGCCGATCGAGCTCACCGCGAACACCCAGATCGATCGCTTCGGTCTCATTCGCGAGATCGC
>JAYVWH010000388.1:0-2859 GCA_043786265.1 Kofleriaceae bacterium
CGCGCCGACCGGCAGCGGCAAGACGCTCGCGGCGTTTCTGTGGTGCCTCGATCGGCTCGCGCGAGAACCTGTGCGGCCACCGCCGGCCAAGCCCGCCAAGGGCGAAGAAGAGATCGGCGGGACGCGTGTCCTCTACGTCTCTCCGATCAAGGCGCTCGCGTACGACGTCGAGCGCAACCTGCGCGCACCGCTGGCCGGCCTGCAGCGGCTCGGAGCCGGTGCGCAGATCACGGTCGACGTGCGGACCGGCGACACACCGGCGAAGGAACGCGAACGGCAGCGCAAGCATCCCGCGCAGATCCTGATCACGACACCGGAGTCGCTGTATTTGCTGCTCGCGGGGCGCGCACGCGATCGGCTGCGCACGGTCGACACGGTCATCATTGACGAGATTCACGCACTCGCGCCGACCAAGCGCGGGATCCATCTCGCACTTAGTCTCGAGCGGCTCGCTCACTTGATCACGTCGTCTGGGCTGCCCGAACCGCAGCGCATCGGCTTGTCGGCGACCCAACGTCCGCTTATAGAAGTCGCCAAGTATCTGGGCGGGGACCGGCCGGTCGAGATCATCGACGCGAGCGCGCGGCCATCGATCGATCTCCAGATCGTGGTCCCGACCGCGGATATGGAGGCGCCCGTCGCCCTGCCCGCGGCGGCCACCGGCAAGGCCAAGGGGAAGGCGTTCACATCGCCACGCAACGACGGCGGCGGGATGTGGTCGCTGATCTATCCCCGCATCCTCGACGAGATCCTCGCGCACCGCTCGACGATCGTGTTCTGCAACTCGCGGCGGCTTGCCGAGCGTGTCGCGCAGCAACTGACCGAGCTCGCGATCCAGCGCGGGGTCGCCGAACCGGGCGTCGAGCTGGTTCGAGCGCACCACGGCTCGGTCGCGCGCCACCAGCGCGCCGAGATCGAGGAAGCACTCAAGGCCGGACGACTGCGCGCGATCACCGCGACCAGCTCGCTCGAGCTCGGCATCGATATGGGCGCCGTCGACCTCGTGCTGCAGGTCGAATCACCGGGCGCCGTATCGCGCGGGCTGCAGCGGATTGGCCGCGCGAGCCACCATGTCGGCGGGGTCAGCCGCGGGCGAATCTTGCCGAAGTTTCGCGGCGACCTGCTCGAGGCGACCGTCGTTGCGCACGAGATGCTCGAAGGCAACGTCGAGGCGATTCGAGTTCCCGACAGCGCACTCGACGTCCTCGCGCAGCAGATCGTCGCGATGGTGGCGGCCGATGCGTGGCCTGTCGACGAGCTGGAGCGCGTGATCCGCCGGGCCGCGAGCTATCGCGATCTCAGCCGCGCTGCATATATCGGCGTTCTCGACATGCTCGCCGGGCGCTATCCCAGCGACGAGTTCGCGGAGCTGCGCCCCCGCCTGAGCTGGGATCGCCAGAGCGACGTGTTGATCGGGCGCAAGGGCTCGCGGCTGCTCAGCGTGATCTCGGGCGGCACGATTCCCGATCGCGGTCTGTACGGGGTGCACGTCGGACTGACCGGCCCCAAGGTCGGCGAGCTCGACGAGGAGATGGTCAACGAGAGCCGCAAGGGCGAGACATTTCTCCTCGGCGCGACGACGTGGCGCATCGAGGAGATCACGCGCGATCGCGTGATCGTGAGCCCGGCGCCCGGCGAGCCGGGAAAGATGCCGTTCTGGCGGGCCGAAGGTCCGGGACGACCGGTCGAGCTTGGCAAGATGCTCGGTGCGTTCTGCCGGGAGCTCGACGGTAAGCTGGTCGCCAGCCCCGACGACGCGCTTGCGTGGCTACGGCGCGACTACAACCTGGACGCACACGCCGCGAACAACCTCGTGCGCTACCTCGGCGACCAGCGCGCACAGGCCGGCAGCGTTCCGACGGATCGCGCGATCACGATCGAGCGGTTCCGCGACGAGCTGGGCGACGTACGCGTGTGCTTGCTGTCTCCGTTTGGTAGCCGGATCCACGCGCCGTGGGCGCTCGTGCTCGCGCGCCAGCTCGAGGACCAGCTCGGCTACCCGGTTCATCCGCTATGGACCGACGACGGCATCGCGCTGCGGTTCGCGGACGGCGATATGCTCCCCGAGGACGACCAGCTGCTGCCCGATCCCGACGACGTCGAGCGCATCCTCGTCGACGAGCTCGCACGCTCGAGCGTGTTCGCGAGCCACTTCCGCGAGAATGCAGCTCGCGCGCTGCTCCTGCCCCGACGCCGCCCCGGCAAGCGCACGCCCCTGTGGTCTCAGCGGCTCAAGGCACAGCAGCTGATGAGCGTCGCGCTGCGGTTCCCTGCGTTCCCGATCACACTCGAGACGTATCGCGAGGTTCTGCGCGACATCTTCGATCTGCCAGCGCTACTCGATGTCCTGCGCCAGATCCGCTCGCGTGCGATCCGCGTCGAGCCCGCGGTCACCGAGCAGGCATCGCCGTTCGCGCGCTCACTCGTGTTCAACTACGTCGCGGCCTTCCTCTACGAGGGCGATGCGCCACTCGCCGAGCGCAAGGCGCAGGCGCTCACACTCGACCGCAATCTGCTCCGCGAGCTGATCGGCGGCGGTGAGCTGCGCGACTTACTCGATCCAGACGTTCTCGCCGACGTCGAGCAGGAGCTCCAGCAGCTCGCGGACGGCCGCAAGGCGCGCAACGCCGACGAAGTGCACGACCTCCTGCGCCGGCTCGGTGACCTGTCGATCGACGACATCACCGCCCGCTTCGATCCCGAGCCCGAGTCGCCGACGCTCCCGGTGATCCTCGACCGCCTCGTCGCGACCGGACGCGCCGGGCACGTTCGCATCGCCGGTGTCGCGCGCGTGATCGCTGCCGAGGACGCCGCGCGCTACCGGGATGGCCTCGGCATCGTGCTGCCCAAGGGCATTCC
>JAYVWH010000389.1:0-9718 GCA_043786265.1 Kofleriaceae bacterium
TGGCTCGAGAGTCGGGCGGCACTTGCCGTCGAGATGCTCGATGTCGGCGAGATCGCGTGGACGCCGGAGCACTTCGAACGGCAGCGCCGATTCCTCCTCGATGCGATCATTCGCGCGACAGCGACGGGCGAGAACACGCTCGCGCTCGATCGCTGGCGGCGTCAGATCGAGGCACATCCTGCCGATTCTGTACAGGTCGCTGGTCGATGGAATTGGAAGCCAATGGCCTGAAATAACAGGGAATCTAGGGCCATGGATCGTAGCTGCGAGGGGCGCGGTTTGGGCTAGAGTCCTGCCGTGGCCGAGGGCATCTCTGGTCCGGGTTTCTACCCGCAGCCGAACGAATGGACGTGTGGTCCGTTCGCGCTCAAGCATGCCCTGCTCGCGCTCGGCCGCATGGTCGAGGCCAAGGAGCTCGCCACCACCGCCAAGACACACTGGTGGTCGGGTACCGATGAGATCCAGCTCGCTCGCGCGGCGCGCGAGTTCGAGTGCGACCTCGTGCTCGAACGTCGCAGCGATCCAGAGCAAGCACGCAAGCTGCTCGTTCACTACCTGCGCGAGCAGACACCCGTGCTGCTGTGCGTGGACCAGTGGACGCACTGGATCACGGTGCTGCGCGCCGAAGATCGCCGGTTCGTCGTGGTCGACTCCAACGACGATCCACTGCTTTCGCTTCGCACGTGGCCGCAGCTGCGCAACTGGTGGAAGTACCACGACGTCGATTACAGCAAGCACGAGCCGCCGGTCCTCTACGATCTGATGGCGGTCACGCCGCGGTTCCGCACCACGGTGAAGGCGGACTTCTCGGTCGACCGCGTGAAATTCCTGCGCCGTCCCGAGAACAAGCGACTCGCCCGCCACTGGAACGAGTACCTCGAGGACCTGCTCGAGATCTGCAAACCACCGAGCGTCCGCATCGTGCAGCCGCTGTCGATGGGTGAGTTTCTGCGGCGCCACGCCGAGCTGCTGATGACGCGCGTCGTGTACTGGCACGGCGACGTTAATCGCGACGACGTCGCGCGACTGTTGCGTGACCTTCGCTTCGTGTCGGAGACGTACGGTCTCGTGATCCCAGCGTCGATGAGCCGGCGGGCCCTCGCCGATCTCGCGATCCTCGTCTCGCTGTGGGTGTGCGCCGACCGCGGTGTCGATCCGATGTTCGGTGCAACGGGCGCCGACGTTCGACCCGCCCCGATCATCAAGAAGAGCAAGCGCACCACCGGCCGTACCAACGGTCGTGTCAACGGCCGTCGTCACTGAGCTGACCCTCTCGAATTGCGCGCGCACCGGACTATCGGCCCGTGGTTAGTGGAGCTGTTTGTGTCTGACTCGGATCAAACGTGCACATGCCAGTGGCGCTGGCCGCACGTAGCCAGCAGGACGACTGTACATCTTGGTCCGCTCGGCGGGCGGCGTGCGCACCGGTAGGACGTCGGGCTCGCGGCGGTACTCGTGCCACAGGGCCTCGAAACGAGCCTCGCCAAGCCACGCAACAGCACCTGCAAGCGACAGCGACAGGAGGACAATCGCGAGCGCGGGATCGTGCAGTTGCGCGAGCAACGTCGCGGCCGCCATCAAGATGGCGCCAAGGACGAGGTCGAGGTCGCGCACGCTCATACCCTCCCGCTTACTGAGTCTTTACCGTCATTTTTCCGTCGAACAACTCGTAGCTCGCACCCGACGCAGCCATCACGACCGCGGCCTGGCGAGATTCGTCCTGGTTCTCGCGGGTTCGCCGCTCGATCTCGAGCCGCACGAACTTTGCGTTGTCACTAGCGACCGCGCAGACGCGCAGGAAGCTCTCGCGTTGCGCTGACTTGATCTGGATCTCGCCGCAGCTGTGATCGGCGACGAGAATGGTTTGGCGCGTGGTCTTGGTGGCGAGCTCGATCGCGTAGGTCGTCGTCGACGACGGGTCGGCGAGCGCGGGCCCACACAGGAGAGTGACGAGGAGACTAGAGCCCATCTCAAAAATGATCCGGGCTCTACGGGTTGGGGCCGAGGTAGGGGGAAATGACGCGGCGAAGCCGCGCACCGAACTAGAGGCGAGGTAAGCGGCCTTGAACATGCCGCGACCAAGAGCAAATCACGCACCAGCTGCTAATTGCGCGACCTCACGTCGCCCGAGCGCCCGCTCACGACAAACTGTCGATCACCGCGTCGCCGACCGCACGGCGCAGTGCCTTGATGGCATCGGCGGTGTTGCCGTGCCGGGTCGGGTGCACGCGGTTCGTGAGCAGCACGACCCAGCGACGCGCGGCGAGGTCGAGCCAGACGCTCGTGCCCGTGTAGCCGGTGTGGCCGACGGCACCCGTGCGCGGCCAGCGATCGCCGGCCTGCGAAACACCCGGTGTCGCCGACGGCGTATCCCAACCGAGGCGCCACGCCGCTCCCGCGAGCGGCGCATCGGTGAAGAACCGGCGCACGACATCGGGTGACAGCAACCCGCGGTGTTCACCCGCAGCGCAATTGACCATGGCCGCGGCCCACGCGGAGACATCCTCGATGTCTGCGAACAAGCCCGCGTGACCTGCGACGCCACCACCGAAGTAGCAGTTCTCGTCGTGAACGAGCCCGCACACGAGCCCGCGATCATCGAGCTCGGTGGCAACCGCATTTGCGATCGGCGCGGACGTCGCGTAGCGCGCGCTCGACAGCCGCAGCGGTTCGGCCACGAGCGAGGTGAACAGCTCTTCGAGCGGCGCATCCCCCGCACGCTCGAGGACGGCCCCGAGCTGGATGAAGCCGAGGTCGCTGTAGACCGCCGAGATGCCCGGCGGCTCGCACCTCTCGCGCTGAGCGCGCTCGACGAGGACCGCGCGCGGGTTGGCGTGTCGCTCGACGCGCAACCTGCGAAAGAACTCGACGTGCGCCGAACAGCCCGCGCTGTGTCCGAGTAGCTGGCGCACCGTGCCCAGCGTTGCGGCGTCAGGGAGGTAACGGCGCACCGGCGCGTCGAGGTCGAGCCGTTGTTGATCGACGAGCACCATCGCGATCGTGACGGTGGCCATCGGCTTACTGAGACTCGCGAGGTCGAACGGCGTCGACGCGGTGATCGCGGGGCCGCGGTCCGGTAGGCGCCTCACGGTCCCGGTGACGTGGCGGAACACCTCGCGGCCGCCGTCGCCAACGGAGAGCGCGGCCGCCGACCCCAGGCCCGAGGCCACGGCGTCGTCGATCAGGCGGGCGATACGCTCCATATGGCCTACATCCTAACCGTGGTACGGTCCCCCGTCGTGACTCGGTACGAGCTGCTCGACCGCATTGGCGTCGGCGGCATGGCGGAGATCTTCCGTGGCAAGGCCGTGGCCGCCGGCGGCTTCGAGAAGCCCGTGGCGATCAAGCGGATCCTGCCGCACCTGTCGCAGGACGTGCGCTTCGTGGAATTGCTGATCGCGGAGGCCAAGGTCCTCTCGCTACTCAAGCATCGCAACATCGTCCAGATCTTCGACGTCGGCCTCGGTGATGACGGCCAGTACTTCCTCGTCATGGAGTACGTCGACGGCAAAGACATCGGCGCCGTGCAGCGCGGGCTCGAGACCAAGCGCCGCCGGCTCCCGTTCGACCTGTGCCTGCACATCGGCGCCGAGATTTGTGAAGCGCTCGAGCACGCGCACACGCAGCGCGGTCCCGACGGCAAGCCGATGTCGCTCGTCCACCGCGACGTCTCGCCAAGCAACGTCCTCCTGTCGCGCGCCGGCGAGATCAAGCTGACCGACTTTGGCATCGCCAAGCGCGCCGAGGCGGACGCCACGCAAGGCGGCGCAGTGCGCGGCAAGTTCGCGTACATCTCGCCCGAACAGGCCCGCAACGAACCGCTCGATCCGCGCAGCGACGTGTTCAGCGTCGGCATCCTGATGTGGGAGCTGATCTGCAATCGCCGCCTGTTCTCGGGCCTCGACGATCTCGCCGCATTGCGCGCTGTCCGCGATCCGCAGGTGCCGCGTCCGACCGAGGTCGATCGCAACTTGCCGCCCGAGATCGATCAGCTGCTACTGAGTGCCCTCGCAAAGGACAAGAGCCGGCGGATCGCCAGCTGCGGCCTGCTCGGTCAAAAGCTGCGCACGCTGCGCTACTCGCTCGAGGTCACCGTCGGCGATCCAGCGACGGAGCTCGCGAAGGTGATCGACTCGACCGAACAGTTCGAGCGCGAGAGCCAGAAGATGATCGCGGTGTCGGCGCCGCGGGGCTCGTCCGGCCGCTTCGAATTCGACCAGGGTGAGGCGACCGTCATCCGCATTCACACCGCCGATGCATTCTCGGCGAGCGATGAGCAATCGATCTCGCAGGCGCGCATGGTCGTCGATCACTTCGAAGAGGAGCAAACGCGCCAGGCGACGCTCACCGGCGATCAGCTGCGCATGCTGCGCGGCAGTGCGCGGGAGTCGGTCGAGATGACCGCAGAAAAGCCGCGCATCGATCGCAGCCGGCTCCGGCCACCCGACGATGACGAGGAGCAGACCCGCGCGCACTCGCCACTGGATGCGAAGGCGCTCGCTGGCTACGAGCCGGCGCTCGACACGCCACCAAACGCCCACATCACGCCGACTGACGACACACGCATTCATCGCCGCACGCCGATGCCGCTGCCTGGCGTCAGGCTCGCGGCGAAGCGGGCACCGACGGTTCCACCGCCGGTTCCAGTGCGCGAGCCGACCAAGCCGCTGCCGCCGACCCTGCAGATGACGCCGGCTCCGATGCCGATGCAGAAGATGCCGCAGCCACCGGCGAGCCAGTCGCAGCCGATACCACCGCAACAGTCGCAGCCAATGCTGCAGATCCCGACGCCGCTGCCGTACGGCGGACCGCCGCCCGATCCGTATGGCGCGCCCCCACCGAGCTATCAGCAGCAAACGCCCGCGCCGTTCCCGCCGCAGGGCAATGCGCCGTATTACCCCCCGCCGCCTGCCGGCAACTATCCCGGCTGGGGACCACCGATCGCATCGCAACACTCGCCGCGCGATGCGACGCCGACGGCGCAGAACACGTTCGAGCGTGCGGCGTATCCGCAACGCGGGTCGATGCCAGAGGTCGCGGGATTCTCGCGCGAGCCTCGGCGCGGCGTGCAGCCGTGGGTCCTGATCGTCGGTGCGATCGTGATGGCCGCCCTCGCGTTCCTGATCACGCGGGCCGCGATCGGTTGAAATCCGCACGATTGTGCGATCACAAAAAAGGCCATTTCTCTGGTTTGACGGCAACGCCGAGGCCGCGGTCGAGCACTATGCCCCAAGCGGCGCGCCTCGCGGAAACCAGCCAGGTAGGATAGGCCACCGGCAAGGGACGGGCGTTGGATCCCCGATGGGGCCCAACGACGATGTAGCGATTTCGCGGAGTTCCGCGTTTTCGCCGAAAGCCGGTCACGAAATCACCAAGGGAGCGCACGTGGGGGATGACATGCAGGCGTTGGCAACGACCGTTCTGGCTCATGACCCGATCCTGGAGCTGATCCAGTCTGGTCGTCACCGTGACGCACTGGCCGCGTGTGCTCGCACCCACCACACCGTACTGGGCAGGCTGTGTATCGCCCTGCTCGGTGCACAGGCAGACGCCGACGAGGCGGTACAGGAAACGCTACTGCGCGCACATCGCGCGATGGCGTCGTACCGCGGCGAAGGCTCTGTCAAAGCGTGGTTGTGCGGCATCGCGAGGCACGTGTGCGCTCACATGCTCGAGACGCGACGCAAAGGTCGCGAGCTGCTCGAGATCGTCCCCACGGAAGGCGAGGCACGCGATGCGTTTGAGACGCGCCGCAAATCTCGCGTGCTGCGGGACGCGCTCGAGAAGCTCAAGCCGAGCGAACGAGAAGCCCTTGTCCTGCGTTATGTCGCCGACCTGAGCCACCGCGAGATCGCGGCGGCCTGCGGATTGGACGAAGCCGCCGCGCGCAAGCGGATCAGCCGCGCGCTCGAGCGGATGCGTTCGGTCATGCCCTCCGAGGAGATCTAGTCATGCGTACCTCTCACGATGAAGTTCTTGATGATCTCGACGCGCTCGTTTCGGGCGACCGCGAGGCCATTGCACGCCACGCCGAGCACCTCGCAGGTTGCGATACCTGCCGCGACGCGAAGCACGACGCGATTCAACTGTCGTCGACGATCGGCAAGGCCGGTGCGGACTACGTGCCCGCCGGCAACCTCGTCGATGCGCTGATGGCGAAGCTCGATGCGGCGCCGATCGACGCGAAGCCGACCGTTGTCGAAGCGAAGGCGGTCGAGACGAAGATCGAGGCCAAGCCCGTGGAGGCCAAGCCCGTCGAGGCCCAGCCGGCCGCGGTCGTCGAGGCGAAGCCAGCGCCCGCCCCCGCCGCGAAGTCCCCGCCCGTTGCGAAGCCGCGCGCTGCGTCGCCCGCGACCGTCACGCCGATTGGCAGCCGCAAGCGGATGTGGGTCGCCGCCGGCGCTGCCGCTGCACTCGCTGCCGGCACGATCGGTGTCGTCGCGATCAAGAAGACTGACAGCACCACCGAGCAGAACGGCGTGTCGACGAAAGTCGCGGGCGGTCCGATCGGTAAGGTCAAGACGATCTCGCGCGCTGCTACCGAGCAGGGCGACGGCATCGCGATCAAGGACGCGAACGGCGGCTGGCGCCCCGTGCGCAAGGACGAGATGATCCCCGCCGGTGCCGAGCTGCGCACCGACGAGCGCACCCGGACGTCGCTCGAGATGGCCGACGGCACGCGCATCGTGCTCGACCACCGCACGACGATCTCGTTCGACAAGGCCGAACCACGCCGCATGACGCTGACCGCAGGCCGCATCGCGACCGAGGTCGCGCATGTCGAGAAGCGCGCCGCATCGATCTCGACACCGTCGACGAACATCGAAGTGATCGGCACCCGGTTCTCGGTGACTGCCGACGACAAGATGACCTCCGTGCAGGTCGTGCGCGGCGAGATCGTGATGGACGATCGCAAGGGCCAGCGCGAGTCCGTGCGTGCCGGAGAAGAAGGCGTGTTCGAGGGCGGCAAGCTTTCGGTCAGCTCGACGCCGTCGCTCGCGAAGGAGAACTCCTGGTCCGAGCTCGCGCCGCCGACGAGTGGTGGGAACGCGATGAAAGCTGATGACGAAGCCTCGGTCGGTCTCGGATCGCTGCGCGCGTACAAGCCCGGTGAGAAGCGTGACCGCGACTGGAAGCTCGCGCTCGCGAATCACGAGGTCAAGGTCCGCATCAGCGGTCCGGTCGCTCGCACCGAGATCACCGAGACGTTCCGCAATGACAGCGACGGACAGCTCGAGGGCGTCTATCAGTTCCCGCTGCCGGCCGACGCGCAGATCGACAGCCTGCAGCTCGACATGGCAAACGAGCCGGGTGGTTTCATCACCGGTGCGTTCGTCGACAAGGAGCGCGCCGCAAAGATCTGGCGCGGCGTGATCGACAAGGCCGCGCCGAAGAAGCTGCGCAACGAGCCGCTGATCCAGCAAGAGATCGTGTGGGTCCCCGGTCCGTGGAAGGACCCGGCGCTCCTCGACTGGAAGCGCGGTGGCCGGTTCGAGCTCCGCATCTTCCCGATCCCGGCGAAGGGCTCGCGCACGATCAAGCTGTCGTACACGCAGGTCGTCACGCCGCGTGGCGCGACTCGTCAGTACACCTACCCGCTGCCGCACTCGACCGATGGCTCGACGGTGGCGGACAAGATGAAGATCGACGTCGAGGTCCGCGGTGCGGCGCAGGGTAGCGTCCACGCAGCGGGTTACCAGCTGACCGCCGACTCGACGCGTAACGACGTCAACGCGATGACGCTCGAACAGGGCGGCTTCGTACCGCGCGGCGATCTCGTCATCGATTACCGTCCCGACAGCTCAGCCGAGCTGCGCACCTGGACGTTCGCCGGTGGCGCTGCCGTCGGCCCGGACGACAAACTATCCGCCAAGAAGAACGTTGGCATCGATCCGAAGGTCATCGAAGCGCAGCGCGTGGTCGCGGCGGATGCACGCCCGACCGCCGTCATGGCGCTCGCGCCGAAGCTGCCGCGCTGGCGCGAGAGCAAAGCGCGCGACTACGTGATCGTCGTCGACGATAGCCAGTCGATGGTCGGTGAGCGCTACACGCGGGCGAGCGAGCTCGCGGTCGCGATGGTCGACGACATGGATCGCCGCGATCGCTTCAGCATCCTCGTCTGTGACAGCGACTGCACGCGGATGGGTGACCTCCGCTCGCCGTCGACAGCCGCGGCCGGTGAGGCCAAGAACTGGCTCGCCGCGCAGCAGCCCGCGGGGGCGAGCGACGTGGTCGCTTCGCTGCGCGCCGGCAATGCCGAGCTCAAGGATGCCCAGCGCGAGAAGTGGGTGCTCTACATCGGTGACGGCTTCGCATCGACCGGCTTCCGCCGCATGTCGGATGTCGAGCAGTCGCTCACCGAGACCACGCACGCCAGTGGCGTGAACATCTCGACGATCGGTATCGGTACCGATGCCGACTCCGCCGTGCTCGCTGCTGCGGCGCGCGGTGGTGGTGGCAGCTACGTCGCGTGGGTGCCCGGTCAGACCGTCGGCACCGCTGCGATGGCCGCGCTCGAGTCCAGCTACGGTGCCTCGCTGCGCGATGCGACCGTCGAGGTTCCCGCAGGCATGACCGATGTCGCCGCCGCTGGTGGCGAGCCGGGTGACAAGACGACGATCACGTCGCTGCCGACGCTGCGCGCCGGTGGTGAGGTTCTGATCGCCGCTCGCATGGCGGGTAACGTCGACGGTGAAGTCATCCTGCGTGGCAAGGTCGCTGGCCAGGCCTTCGAGCAGCGCTATCCGCTCAAGGCCGCCGTGTCGTCGTCGGCAGGCAATGGATTCGTGCCGCGCCTGTGGGCGTCGCTCGCCATCGACCAGCTCGAGCGCCAGGGCAAGGGTGAAGACCGCGCTCGCGTCGTCGCGATGTCGCAGAGCTACGGCGTGATGTCGCGCCAGACCTCGCTGCTCGTCCTCGAGTCGCAGGCCATGTTCGATGCGTTCGGTGTCGACCGCAGCCAGCCCACGGCGACGTGGACCGGTGAGGAAGATATCGACGAGGTCTCGACCTCTGGCACGCTCGCGGTCCCCGCGGACAGCGCGCCAGAGCGAGACGAGGCGAAGAAGTCTCGCTCCGACGCACCGATGGCGTCGCTGAACGACGGCGATGGTATCGGCAGGGGCGCGAGCGGTGCGGGCATGCCGGCCGCCGAGGCACCGGCGCCGGTCCAGGCGGCGAAGCCCGCCAGCAAGGCCGCTGCCAACAAGGGACCGGACGTGATGCCGGCGCCGCCGCCGCGCATGCCGCCGCGTGGTGGTCGCCGCATGGTGATCGCGATGAAGAAAGTCTGGACCCGCAGCGCTGCGCTCGGTGCCTTCGACGGTGTCAACGCGTCGATCACCAGCGCCGTCAACAAGGCCGATGACGACCTCGCGAAGAACCCGGACAGCCGCGAGAAGCACCGCGCGCTCGTACAGGCTCTCTCGTACGCCGGGCAGCTCGACCGTGCGCAGGAGATTGCCAACCGCTGGCTCGACCGCGACAAGCTCGACCCGCAGGCGCTCGGTTACATCGCCGACATCATGGGTCGCGATGGCAAGCGTGACCTCGCTCTCCGTACGCTCGCGGGCCTCGTCGACCTCGACGCGGACCGCGCAAGCCTCCACGAGCGCATGATCAACGCCTACGAACGCACCGGTCGTCTGTCGCAGGCGTGCAGCCACCGCATCGCGCTCGTCTCGCTCAGCGTCAAGGACTCCATCAAGCGCGCAGCCTC
>JAYVWH010000390.1:0-4052 GCA_043786265.1 Kofleriaceae bacterium
GGATCTCCGCGACGAGAGCCTCGACGACGAGACCGTCGTCGATCGTGATTCCAATCGTCGTGCCGACCGGCATCGGGGTCGGAATCTCGACATACCCGGTCTCGGGACGAACCTGGGTCAGCTTGATCTGCTTGCCAAGGGCGAGCCCGCGATAACTGAGATCCACGAAGCTCTCGCTCATCACCTGCATCTTAATACACACTGCGCCCCGTGGGTCTGCTCGACCGCCTCCGCCAGCTGCGCAGCGCCGCTCCCGATGATGACATCGCCGGCCGGACGCAGGCCCTCGTGGTCCATGGCAACGAGTTCGGCTACGACCCGTTCGGGCTATCGCGCGATTCGATCCGGACGGCGGCGACCGTCGCGCGCTGGATGTACCGGCACTACTTCCGTGCCGAGGCGCATGGCATCGAGAACATTCCTGAGTCAGGTCCGCTGATCCTCGTCTCCAATCACTCGGGCCAGCTGCCGTTTGACGGCCTCGTGATCGGCAGCGCGTGCTTCCTGGAGATGAAGCAGCCGCGCCTCGTACGCGCGATGGTCGAGTTCTTCGTCCCCACGGTGCCGTTCGCATCGTATCTGTTCTCGCGCTGGGGACAGATCACGGGCACGCCCGAGAACTGCCGCCGCCTCCTTGGCTCCGGCGAGGCGGTGCTCGTGTTCCCTGAGGGTGCGCGCGGGATCTCGAAGCCGTTCTCCAAGCGCTACCAGCTCGCCGAGTTCGGCAAAGGTTTCATGCGGCTCGCGCTCGAGACTGGCGCACCGATCATTCCCGTCGCCGTGATCGGCGCCGAGGAGCAAGCGCCCGCGATCAACCTCAAGCCGCTCGCGAAGCTGCTCCGGATCCCATCGCTGCCGCTCGTGCCATACCCGCCGTTCGTCGCGCCATGGCCGCTGCCGGTCAAGTACCGGCTCTACTTCGGCGAGCCCATGAAGTTCACCGGTGATCCCGACGACGACGACGAGGTCCTCGACGACAAGGTCAAGCAGGTCCGCAACACGATCCAGTCTATGATCCACGTCGGCCTGCGCGAGCGCCAACATGTCTTCTGGTGACAAGCCTCGAAAGGTGGTGATCACCGGCATCAGCGGCCGGTTCGGTCACATCGTCGCGCGCCGACTGCATCACGAGCTCGGCTGGCACATCGTCGGTCTCGATCGTCGCCCGATGCGCGGCCGCCCCAAGGACATCGAGCATCATCAAGTCGATCTGCGCAGCAAGAAGGCGCGTGACGTGTTTCGCGCTGGCGACGTCGACGCGCTGATCCACCTCGGCGTCATGCACGATCCACGTGCGCGTCCCGCGGAGCTGTACTCGTGGACCATCACCGGCACGACGAAGCTGCTCGAGTATTGCCAGGCATACAAAGTGCCGAAGGTCGTGCTGCTCTCGAGCGCTAACGTCTACGGACCGCGTCCCGACAATCCGCAGTTCTTGACCGAAGAGGCGCCGCTGCTCGCCGCGCAGCGGTTCCCGCAGATGCGCGACCTCGTCGAGATCGATCATCTCGTGTCGACATTTCTGTGGCGCGCGCGAGAGACCGACACCGTGATCCTGCGGCCGGTCCACATCGTTGGCCCGGTGCACAACGCCCCGTCCAACTACCTGCGCATCGAGCGCCCGCCGACCCTGCTCGGCTTCGATCCGATGGTGCAGCTCGTTCACGTCGAAGATGTCGCGGAGGCGATCGCCACCGCGCTCGCACCGGGACGGCGCGGCATCTACAACATCGTCGGTCCTGGCGAGGTGCCACTGTCTGCCATCCTGCGGGAGCTGGGCCGGGAGCCGCGGATGATCCCGCACCCGATGGCCAAGCCGCTCCTGGGTCTCGCGTTCCGGCTCGGGCTGTCGAGCTTCCCGGTCGCCGAGCTCGACTTCATCCGATACGTCTGCATGGTCGATGGCCGGCGTGCCGCGGCCGAGCTGGGCTTTCGGCCCCGGTTCGGACTGCGCGAGACGATCCACGCCGTAGAAGACATGGCGTGAGAGCGGATGAACCTCCGCTCGAGCGATGTAGGCAGAGTGGCAAGACCGCGATTCCGATCACGATTTGCCGACCTTCGGCCGTATCGCGACGCCACACCTCCTGTAGCCCGCCGTTCACACTCTGATTCCGCGGCGTTCGCTCCCGCCGTTGGTAGGTGGCTGTCGCGAACCTGCCTCCCGACGACTCTCTGACAAAAATGCCCGAAAAATCGCCACTGGAGTCGACTGGGCATTCACCAGACCGATGGGGATCGGTCGAACGTTGGAGCATAATCGGGCAGTTCGATCCCGTTGCCGCAATGGCACGGCGGCTGCTTTGGCTTCCCGCTACCGCACGCCTACCGAAGGAACCCGACCCCATGATGAAGCATTCGTCCCTCAGCCTACTGGTCGCGATGACCATGTCGCTCGCCGGTTGTGATCTCTACTTTGGAGGCGATCACCAAGACGGCGCCTGGAGCTACTGCGGCCAGGACGGCTACTACAAGTGCGATAACAACGACTGCTACTGGCAGGGGCCCGACTGTCCCGCCGGAACCGGCAGCGGTAGCGCCACGCCCGGGTACGACTGCAAGGACAGCACCGACTGCGCGGCTGGCTGCTACTGCACGAACGGGACGTGCGAAGAGGCGGGTTTCTGCACCACGGATCAGGACTGCGGCAACGGCTACCACTGCAACACGCAGCGCTCGTCGTGCGAGCCGAACAACACGATGACCGAGCCGACGGCATGCGCGGTCGATGACCAGTGCCCGCAGGGCCAGTACTGCAGCCCGGACACGTACACCTGCACCGCGACGTGCTCGTGCACGACCGACGCAGAGGCGAAGGCGCAGAACTTCGACTACTGCGACGAGTCGCGCTCGACGTGCCTCCCCGGCATCGACCCTTACGGTGACTGCGTCGGCACGGTGACCTGCAACTTCGGTCGCCCGGCGTGCCCCGAGGGCCAGGTCGCGACGATCAGCGACGGCTGCTACACCGGTCAGTGCCAGGCGATCAACAGCTGCGCGACCGCGCCGGGCTGCACCGCCTTCACCAACGAGTCGGACTGCCAGGCAGCGACGACCTGCTCGCTCTCGTACACGGGCATCAACTGCCACAACAACGTGAACCCCAACATCTCGTGCACCCAGGGTGCAGCGAACTGCGTCTGCGACAGCTACACGTTCGCGTCGTGCACTAACAGCACGCCGTAACTAGCTCCTCTCGGTTTCGTGCTCACGTGGCGGCCCTTCTCGGGCCGCTTCGTCTTTTCGGCGTTAGACGATTTTCGGGTACGCTAAGGAATGGGCTTCGTGTTCGCCGAGACGATGGCCGGAACGTTCGAGCTCGACGCAACGCCGGGGGCGAAGCATCCGCTGAAGTTCGAGATCCAGGTCCACGCGCCGTCGACGCGCGAGCACATGAAGACCGGGCGGGCCCAGGTCACGGGAGTGGTCAGCGCACCGCCGCTCGCCGAGTCGGCCGACGCCCAGGGGACGATGATTATTCGACCGCTCGGCCAGCGTATCATCCGCTACGAGCTGTCGTTTCTGGCCGACGACGGCAAGCGCTACGAGCTGGTCGGGCAGAAGGACATCCAGCTGCGCCACTTGCTGCAGAGCTGGACGAACTTGCCGATGGAGATCCTCGACGAGGACCACAAGCGCGTGGCTACCTGTTTGACGAGGTTTGACTACCAGAAGGACTGGTGGTCATTCCTGCGCAGCTTTCGCCCGGCCTGACGCGGCTTTAAGTGGTAAGAACGCTGCCTGGCCATGGGACTGATTCAGAAGATTTTCGGCAGCAAAAATCAACGCGAGCTGAACAAGCTGCAGCCACTCGTTCAGCGCGTGAACGATCTGGAGAAGTCGTTCAAGGCCAAGAGCGATACCGAGCTCAAAGCCGTGACCGGCGAGCTCAAGGCAAAGCTCGACAAGGGCGCGGCGCTCGACGAGCTGCTCCCGGAGGCGGTCGCCGCCACCCGCGAGGCCAGCATCCGTACGACCGGCATGCGTCACTACGACGTCCAGCTGATCGGCGGCATGGTGCTCCACCAGGGCCGCATCGCCGAGATGCGCAC
>JAYVWH010000391.1:0-3155 GCA_043786265.1 Kofleriaceae bacterium
ACGCTGCCGCAGGCGCCTGCGAGCTCGGTGCTCATGCTCGTCCGCTACCTGACGATCGCCGCGTGCCTGTTTGGGCTCGGCTTTCTCGGCGCGCTCGCCATCTGGTCGCTGTAGTTGGCAGCGGCTATGCTCCGCGAATGCCGTCGTTCGAGTACCAGGAGCTGTTGCCGCTCGGTCATCACGAGTCCACACCGTACAAGCAGCTGACCGCCGACCACGTGTCGACGTTCACTGCGAACGGCAAGACGTTCTTGTCGGTCGAGCCCGAAGCGCTCGCGCTGCTCACGCGCACTGCGATGCGTGACATCGCGCACCTGCTGCGCCCGGGGCACCTCACCCAGCTCAAGATGATCATCGACGATCCGGACGCATCGCCGAACGACCACTTCGTCGCGCTCGAGCTGCTCAAGAACGCGAACATCGCATCGGGCTACATCCTGCCGGGCTGCCAGGACACCGGCACCGCAATCGTGATGGGCAAGAAGGGTCAGTACGTCATCACTGGTGGCGGCGATGAAGAGGCGATCTCGCGCGGCATCTACGACACGTACACGACCTCGAACCTCCGCTACTCGCAGATGGCGCCCCTGTCGATGTACGACGAGAAGAACACGGGCACGAACCTGCCGGCCGAGATCGAGATCGCCGCGGTCGACGGCGACGAGTTCCACTTCCTGTTCATGGCCAAGGGCGGCGGCTCGGCGAACAAGAGCCTGCTGTTTCAGGAGACCAAGGCACTGCTCAACCCGACGAGCCTCGCCGCATTCCTCGACCAGAAGCTACGTTCGCTCGGCACCGCGGCGTGCCCGCCGTATCACCTCGCCGTCGTGATCGGCGGGACCAGCGCCGAGCACACGCTCAAGGTCGCCAAGCTCGCGTCCGCGCGTTACCTCGACGATCTCCCTGAGAAGGGCGGCACAAAGGGACACGCGTATCGCGATCGCGAGTGGGAGGCCAAGGTCGTCGAGATCGCGCGGCAGACTGGCATCGGCGCGCAGTTCGGCGGCAAGTACTTCGTGCACGACGCGCGCGTGATTCGCTTGCCGCGTCACGGCGCGAGCTGCCCGGTCGCAATCGCCGTCAGCTGTTCCGCGGATCGTCAGGCGCTCGGCAAGATCACGAAGGACGGCGTGTTTCTCGAGCAGCTCGAGACCGATCCGGCGAAGTACCTCCCCGATGTCACGCACTCCGAGCTCGAGGGCGAGGTCGTGCGCATCGATCTCAACCAGTCGATGACGGACATCCGGGCGACGCTGTCCCGTTATCCGATCAAGACTCGTCTGTCGCTGAGCGGTTCGTTGATCGTTGCCCGCGACATAGCACACGCCAAGCTCAAGGAGCGCATCGATCGCGGCGAGGGGCTGCCGCAGTACATGAAGGATCACGCCGTGTACTACGCGGGTCCGGCGAAGACGCCCGCGGGTTACGCGTCGGGCTCGTTCGGACCGACGACGGCAGGACGCATGGACAGCTACGTCGATCTGTTCCAGTCGCACGGCGGCAGCATGGTGATGCTGGCGAAGGGCAACCGCAGTCAACAAGTGACCGACGCGTGTAAGAACCACGGTGGGTTTTACTTGGGCTCGATCGGCGGTCCAGCAGCGCGCCTGGCAAAAGACTGCATCAAGAGCGTGAGCACGCTCGAGTATGCGGAGCTCGGAATGGAAGCGATCTGGAAGATCGATGTGGTCGATTTCCCCGCATTCATCGTGGTCGACGACAAGGGGAATGACTTCTTTGCCAACATTTCCGGGGGGCCAAAGAAGCTACCCGTCAAGTAAGATGGCCGTGCGGTCCGTGGTTAGATCATCAGAATGAACAAGGCATGCTGGACCGTGATCGCCCTGGCGATCATGGCCGTTCCCGCGTTTGCGCAACCGGGGAGCACACCACCGCAGCCACCATCGGGCCAACCGCCGCCCGCGGATCCGTCGCAGCCACCGGCCGGACAGCCAGGCGTGCAGGCCGACGCGCAGGCGAACGCGGGGATCGATGTCGATGCCCTGATCGCGCGTGCACGCGAAGCGTCGCCCACGATCGAAAAGCTCGCACGTGGCGCACTGCGGCGCGCACGCCGAGCGATCGCGTTTGGCCCGACGGTCGGCGCGTGGGGCGGTCTCGTACCCGGGCAGGACCAAGGGGAGTCCGCGATCACGTTCGGTCTCGGCATCGAGACGTTCAAGGTCCCGGTGCTACCCGAGATCGACACGCTTCAGGAGTTCGTCGTCGAGCGTGCGAAGGCGAAGATGAAGGAGCAAGTCGTCGTGCGGTTTCAGGGCCGAATCCCCGATCCGGTCAGCGCACAGCAGTTCGCGCAGGAAGTCTGGGAGGAGGCGGTCAAGGAGGTCCTTGACCTCGAGAATGTTCGTCCCAAGACGATGGAGCGGCCGGCGGTCAACTTCGCGATCGAGGTCAACCGCCAGTTCAAGATCGACGCTTGGACGCCGCGCCTGCGCTTCGGCATCGGCGTGGGCATGGTGACGCTTGGCGCCTCGGTCGGCATCCCCCTCGGCACGGACGGCTATGCGAAGACGCCGGTCTACCTCGGCCTCGAGGTCGTCACGCACTTCCTGACGTCGGATCAGCCGCGCTCGTCGGTGGTCGACGTGTTCATGCGCGCGGACTTCGAGATGCGCAACCGCGGCACCAACACCGACCAGATCGTCATCGGCGCGCGCTACCTGTTCGACCTGATCTGACGCGCAGGCACGTTATCCCGAGTAGTTTACCTGGGCGCCGCCAGCTAGTAAATCCCCACGAGATCGTCGACGGTGCTGCGCATGTTCCTCGGGATCGATTTCGGCACCACGAACTCCGCGATCGCCGCTGCCGACGAGCGCGGTGCAGTGCAGCTCGTGCCGCTCAAGGACGCGCCGTACTGGCGCACGGTGCTCTACTTCGAACCGAACGGCGCGCTCAACGCCGGCACCCCTGCGATCACCCGCTACCTCGAGACGGAGGGCGAGGGCCGGCTCGTGCAGTCGATCAAGAGCCACCTCGCGAGCGCGACGTTCAAGAGCACGCAGATCTTCGGGCGGCGCTGGATGCTCGACGACATGATCGCTGCGTACCTGCGCCAGCTACGTGCGGCCGCACCGTTCGAGCTCGGCGAGCGTGCCGTGATCGGCCGGCCGGTGCGCTACTGGGGCGCCGAG
>JAYVWH010000392.1:0-5764 GCA_043786265.1 Kofleriaceae bacterium
GGCCACTGATCATGCGGCGCCGCCGCGATCGACGACCACGCGATCGGGTGCTCGAGGCTCTTCTCGCCCGCGTCGATGTGACCCGCGGGATCGGGGAGCATGATGTCGGGGACGACGCCCTTGAGCTGCGTCGACGAGCCGCTGACGCGAAAGAACTGCTGGATCGTGATCTTCAGGACCCCGAGCTCCATCTTTCCCTTCGTGATCGCGTCGAGGTTCGCGAGCGTCTGGACGGTGCCCTTGCCGTGCGTCGAGGCGCCCGTGCCGACGATGACCGCGCGACCGTAGTCTTGCAGTGCACCGGCGAGGATCTCCGACGCGGACGCGCTGAACTGATCGACCATCACGATCATCGGGCCGTCGTAGATGACGCCCTTCTTCGTGTCGGACAGCACTTCCTTCTGGCCGTCGCTGTCCTTCACCTGCACGACCGGGCCCTGATCGATCACGTGACCGGTCATCTCGATCGCGTCACCGAGCAGACCGCCGCCGTTGCTGCGGATGTCGAGGATCACGCCGGCGACCTTCTTCTGCTTCATCTCGGTGAGGAGATTCTTGATGTCGTCTGCGCTCGTGCGCGGGCTGCCGCGGCCACCGTAGAAGCTCGGCAGGTGGATGTAGCCGATCGCGGGCTTACCCTTCTGCTGGATGATCGCGCCCTTCGCGTACGAGTCCTCGATCACGACCACGTCGCGCGTGATCGCAATCGTCTGCTCCTGACCCGTCGATTTCTGCACGCGCAGCCGGACCACGGTGCCCTTCGGACCGCGGATCATCTTCACGACCACGTCGATCCTCATGTCGAACACGTCGACGGGATCGCCCTTCTCTTGTTGCACCGAGAGGATCAGATCACCGGGCGTCAGAGCGCCGTTGCGCCAGCTCGCGCCGCCGGGAACGATCTCGACGATCTCGATCAGGTGCTCCTTTTCGCGCAGCACCGCGCCGATGCCCTCGAGCGAGCCCGTCATGCGGATGTCGAAATTCGCCTTGTCCGCCGGCGGCAGGTACGTCGTGTGTGGATCGAGCGCCGCCGTGACCGAGTTGATCAGCTCCGCAGCCGCATCGATCTGCGCGGGCGCCTTCATGCGTGCGAACCGGCCCGCGTACGTCTTCGCGAGTTCCTCGCGCGCCTTGGCCTCGCGGCCCTCCGGCGTCGTTGGAATCTGGGCGACCGGCAGCGTGCTGCGGTCCTCGTCGTCATCGTCGATCGACTTGTCGGCGGCGTCGGGCGCCTTCGTCGCATCGGCGGCCTGCGGGTCCTTGGACTTCGTGTCCTTCTTGGGGTCCTTGACGTCCTTCTTGGCGTCCTTTTTCGCGTCCTTCGCAGGCGCCTTCTTGGCCGCTTCGGCCTTGGCCTTCGCGCGATCCGCCTCCAGCTTGAGGCGAGCCTCCATGCCACTGAGGCGCTCGAGGACTTCGAGCTCGAGCCGTTTGCGCCAGCGATCCTCGAGGTCTTTGTCGTCGGCAGGCGGCTCGACCTTGTCCGGATCGAGCTCGACGTACTCCTCGTTCGTCAGGTCGAGCGGCTTGGCGAGCAGGCCGGCGACCATTTTTTCGACGACCGCGACACGCGAGACGAACAGCTTCGAACCGTCGTGCGCGAGATCGAGCGAGCCCGAGTGCAGCTCGTCGTCGATCTTGAGCTCGTACTTGTTGAGCGAGTCGCGATCACTCTTGAGCAGGAACATCTTCCCGGCGTCGAGCCCCTTCATGTACGTCTTGAAGGCGACCTTCGAGACGCTGTCGTCGATCTTCTTGCGCAGCAGGTGCTCGCTCTCGAGTAGCTCGACCACCGCGCCCGAGAGCAGTTTCTCGCGCGGATCCGGCGGCGGTAGGGGCGCGACCTGGCCAACGCCGGGCGTCTGACCGGCGGGAACTGTCTCGACGGATGGGCTCGCCGCGCGGGCCTCGTTCGGAGCAGGGGTGTTCGGTTTGCAAGCCGCGAGGACGGCCACCAGGAGCATCAGGCGAGTCACGGCCCAATGGTAGCCCGGCGCGGCCCGCTTTCCAGGGGTGTCGGTACCGCCGAAAAGTTGCCCCCATTTCATGAAGCATTTACCGCTTTCCATGGGGCCCTTATGGAATCAGCAGCGCTAACCGCCGAACCCGTGATCGCCGATGCAATGCCGGCCGCCATCCTGCGCGGCACCGCGCGGGGGCTCGAGCTCGTCGTCGACAGCTCGGCCGCGCTGGCCGAGATCACCGCCGCGATCACCCGCCGCCTGGACGAGGCCCCGGGCTTCTTCAAGGGCAGTGACCTGAGGATCCGCGTCGACCGCGGGAAGCTCCCGGCGGGGTATCTTGCCCGACTCGACGAGCTGGCCGTCGGCTACGACCTACGCATCGTCGAGGTGACGTCGGCCAAGGCTGACAAGGCCAAGACGACCGCCCTCGTCCTTGCCGGCGACGCCGACGCCGTTCCAGTGATGGGTCTGGCCGCAGGTTCGGCCCCGTCGCCCGCCTTCGAGGACGAGGTCCCGACCAACTCCAACGCCCAGGTCGGGCGCGCGCTCGAGCTCGTCGGCGCCGACATCGCGCAGCCGGTCGAGCCCGTCATGCTCGCCGACGCAGACCTCGAGCTGAGCGAGGAGCCCGAGGCTGACAGCGCCGACACGGCCGGCAGCCCCGAGACCTTCGACGAGCCGACCCAGACCGTCGCGCCCATTCAGCTCGCCTCGTCCCCGGAGCTGCCGCGACGCAACGACCCCGGTACGCGCGTCGTCATGGGCCCGGTCCGCTCGGGTGTGATCCTCGAGCACTTCGGTCACCTGATCATCTTTGGTGACGTCAATCCCGGCGCCGAGGTTCGCGCCTCCGGCAACATCGTCGTGCTCGGCCGCCTGCGCGGCACGGCACACGCAAGCATCGGTCAAGAAGTCGGGTTCATCCTCGCGCTTCGTCTCGAGCCGCAGCAGCTGCGCATCGGCCGTCAGGTCGCGCGCGCCGCTGACAGCGACATCCCGGCGAGCGAGCCCGAGCTCGCGTACGGCACGGGCGACTGCATCGTCGTCGAACGTTATCAGGGCAAACTGCCCCGCAATCTCGCTACCAGCATCTAAAGGAGTCTGTACATGGGTCGAGCTATCGTCATCACATCCGGCAAGGGAGGCGTCGGCAAGACGACCACTACCGCCAACCTCGGCGCCGCGCTCGCTCAGCTCGGCAAGAGTGTCGTGCTGATCGATGCCGACATCGGGTTGCGCAACCTCGACGTCGTCATGGGCCTCGAGAATCGCATCGTCTATCACATCGTCGATGTGGTGAATAACAAGTGCAGTCTGCAGAAGGCGCTGATCAAGGATCGCCGTCTCGAGAACCTGTGGCTGCTTCCCGCGTCGCAGACCGACGACAAGGATGCGGTCACGCCGCAGGACATGCGCAACGTCGTGTTCGAGCTCAAGGAGCTCTTCGACTTCGTGATCATCGACTGTCCGGCCGGTATCGAGCAGGGCTTCAAGAACGCGATCGCGGGCGCCGACGAGGCGATCGTCGTGGCGACCCCCGAAGTGTCGTCGATTCGCGACGCCGACCGTGTGGTCGGTCTGCTCGCCGCCGCTGAAGTGCCGGCGTCGCTGATCGTCAACCGCATCTCGGCGGCGCTCGTGAAGCGCGGCGACATGCTGTCGCAGAGCGACGTGATCGAGATCCTCGCGCTCGACCTGCTCGGTGCGATCCCGCTCGATGATCAGGTCATCGCGACGACGAACCGCGGCACGCCGGCAGTCCTCGAGGGCAAGTCGGTCGCGGCCAAGGTCTACATCCAGATCGCGATGAAGCTGGCCGGCATGGAGGTCGAGGGTCGCGAGTCGGTTGGCTTCTTCTCCCGCATTGGTCGTGCGCTCGGCTTGACCCCGAACCCGGCGTAAGGAGCTGCCCATGTGGAACTACGTCAAAAATCTGTTCTCCGCCAAGTCGAGCCGTGACGTCGCCAAGGGGCGCCTGCACCTCGTCCTGGCTCACGATCGTACGGGGCTCGAGGGCGCCAAGCTGCAGCAGATGCGCGAAGAGATCGCTGCGGTGATCGCCAAGTACGTTCCGATCGATGCTGACGCTGTCGAGATCCAGATCGAGAAGACGCATGCTCGCAAGAGCCAGATCGTCGTCTCGAGCTCGATCGCGCCCCGCAACGCCTAGTTCGGTGCGCGGCTTCGCCGCGTGTTGACCGCGCGAAGGCGGTGCCCGGTTTGGCCCGCACGTGCCGCGGATTCTTCAGACGCTGCGGGTCAGGTCCGAATGCCATGCACGGGTACCGGCAGCCTCGGTGAGATGCGTCCGGAATGCGGATCGGAGTTCAGGTCGCCGGTACTAGCCGACGAGGCGAAGCAGGCGTTCGGGGTCGTCGCTCTCGATCCAGTCGACGCCAAGATCGACGAGTCGCTCGACCTCGGCGGCCGTCATCGCGCTCGGCGAGATCGGCTTGCCGGTCGTCGAGCCGAGCGGGAACAGCGTGTGCGTACCGATCGCGATGCCGTGCTCGTGCAGCCGTTTGACCGTCTGGCCCGACACGATCGTGTGCTCGGCCCCGACGAGCCGCGAACCGAGGAGCCGGCCGAGCAGGTTGCTATCGAGGATCTTCGACAGCAGGCGCCGCGCGTTGGTTCGTAGATGGCTGTCCGCGGGCAGCGACAGCAAGTTGCGGACGCGTGGCATCCGGTTGAGGAACGGGTTCGCGAAGTCGAGCATGCTGTCGTCGAAGCAGAAGCCGGTCGCGAGATCGGGGTGCGCCTCGACGGCCGCGCGAAGCTTGCGCGGATCGAAGCTGGTCAGGATCACACTGTGCTCGGCGCGCGCCTTCGCGATCACGTCGGCGACAACGCGCGCGATCTCCGTGTGCCACCAGCCGAGGACGCTTACCTTGAGCTCGACGTTGATCGCGACCTTGCCGGCGACCTCCGCAAGAACTTCGGCGAGCAGCGGGATCCGCTCCTCGGTCTCATATCGCGCGATCGCGGGCGCACCGTGAACATCGACACCCATTGGCAGCTCGCGCTTGATCCGCAGCTTGCTGACCTCGTCCCAGGTCAAGTTCCACACGTTGCGCGGGTTGCCGGTCAGCCGCTTGAGGTGACTGTCGTGAATCACGACGGCCTTGCGATCCTTGGTCAGCTGCACGTCGCATTCGACGGCGGGAACGCCGAGCGACACCGCGCGACGAAAGCCCGCGAGCGTGTTCTCCTGGTGCAGCTTGGGCACGCCGCGGTGCCCGACCACGATCGGACGCTGCTTGCCGACGAGGAACGGGTTGGACCCGCGGGACATCTCCTCGTCAGTCTCGCACGCTCATCGGCAATCGTCGAACGCTAGCGCGAACGTCCCGCCGCGCGCTCGGGGCGGGGCCCGTGCGCACCTCCGCCGACAGCGCGACCATCGCGACCGAGGGACCTGACGCTGCGCTACGCGGCGGTCCAGCACGCATGGGTGCCGCTCGAGATCCGCTCGGGCAGCCGTAGCTTCGCGAGCGGTCCGGCGTCGATGTGGGCGGCGTCGAACACATGGCACTCCGAGAGGTCGCGAACCGCATCGGTCGTGAACGTGAGCACGTAGCCGTCGTCCTCCGCGCGGGCCTCGGGGCGCGGTGCCATCGGCGTCTCGCTCGCGTAGACCCCGTCGGGATAGCGAAACTGTTGCGTCGCGCCGGTCTCGAGATCGAGACGACACAGGCCATCGAACAGAAACCAGCCCGGCTTCGCGGTCATCGTCCACGCGTAGCGATGGCGTCGCCCTCCGACGCGGCCGTTGATCGACGGGAACTCGGAGATCT
>JAYVWH010000393.1:0-6660 GCA_043786265.1 Kofleriaceae bacterium
CGGCAGGCCCGAGCACTTTGCGACCGTCGGCGGCGCCAGCGGTGAGGATGTCGTTCATCCGCTGCTGAATCGGATCCGTCACCGGGCCCGCGATCTCCACCGCGCACGCGCACGTCGCCCGCACGATGGCCTCGTGATCGAAGCCGCGCAGAACGGCTATGTACGGCAGCCACTCGGCGCGCGTGGCATCGGTCCACGCGGTCCGAACTGCATCGGCGGCAGGCATCTTGCGAACCCACTCGAGAAGCTCACGCGGCGCCGCGAGGTCCCTCAACAGATCCACCGGGAGCTTGGGCGACGAACGATGAAGCATCGTGAGCACCGTAGCCCGTCCTGCGGGGGCGTACACTTCATCGATGCGCAGGATCGCCGTGCTGGCGACGGTTGGCACGCTGGCGTGCGGACGCGTGGCGTTCGACCCGCGCACGACCGCCGCCCCACGACGTGGCTGCGGTCGTTCACGCACCGACAACAGGTTGTTCGATGTCGGCGAGTGGTGTGCGAGGGCTGGTACAGTGGGAGATGCGGAAGCACCTCTCGTGTCTGATTCTCATGGCGTCGGTAGCCGCGGCCTGCACGGGCGACGACGCAGGAGGCTTTGCAGCGCTGGGGGCGATCGCGGGCTTCAAGAGCCCAGTTAGCCCCGATGGGGGCTACGACAGGGTTGCCGTGTCGCGAAACCATCTCTACGCCTCGGCCGACAAGATCCACATCTACGACGTGAAGGATGGAGCTGATGCGACCGAGCTCGGAGTGTTCGATGCTCAGGTCAGCTTCGTGGCTGTCCGAGGCAACACGCTCTTCTACGGGATGTGAATGGGGCCAACGTCGCCGACATCTCCAATCCTGCGGTGATCACGCCGATCAGAGTTGTGCCGGACTTCGACCTCAACGCCGTACGTTCGATCTCCTACTCTGCCGACCAGATGCTCGTCGCGTCGATCGCGGCAAACTACGACATCCTCCTTTTCGACGTGAGCAATCCGGCCAATCCGACCCAGGTAGGGACCGTTTCCTCTACACGGCGCATCGTGGCGGCGTGACGATCTTTGGCCACTACTGACGGGAGCTGCGGGAAAGATACAAACAGTCTTGACTGACTGTTTTTTGGGCGGTACATCGTGGGGGCATGCCAGAGGCCGCTCGGGTACCGAGGACACAGCAGCAGCGCCGCGATGAAACTCGCCGCGCCCTCCTCGATGCCACCGTCGAGAGCCTGATCGAGGTCGGCTTCTCCCGCACCACGACGCTCGAGGTCCAGCGGCGCGCCGATGTCTCGCGCGGCGCACTGCTCCACCACTTCCCATCGAAGGCCGAGCTGCTCGTCGCCGCCGTGGATCATCTCGCCGAGATGCGGGCGCGCGAGCTCAAGCGTCTCGCCGCCCAGCTGCCCGACGAGCGCGCCAGCCGTGCGCGCACCGATGCGGTGCTCGAGCTGCTGTGGCAGTGCTTCTCCGGCACGTTCTTCCAGGTCGCGATGGAGCTGCGCACCGCCGCGCGCACCGATGCCGAGCTGCGGCCGGTCCTTGTCTCCGCCGAACGCGCGCTCCGCGACCGCATCCTCAGTCAGGCAAAGACGCTGTTCGGCAAAACCGTCAGCGAGCACGCCGGCCTCGAGCGCGCACTCGACTTCACGCTGCAGTTCATGATCGGCGCGGCGATGTCGGCCGTCCTTCACAAGGACGACGGACGCCTCCGCGAGCTGATCGAAGATTTCAAGACGCTGTTTCCAGCCGTGTTGGACAACTCAACAACCAAGCGACGTACGAAGGTGACCAGATGAGCAAGGAAATACGATTCGACGGCAAGGTAGCAATCGTGACGGGTGCAGGCGGCGGGCTCGGCCGCAGCCATGCGCTGCTGCTCGCGTCGCGAGGCGCAAAAGTCGTCGTCAACGACCTCGGCGGCAGCTTCACCGGTGAAGGCAAGGGAACGTCGGCGGCTGACAAGGTCGTCGCCGAGATCAAAGAGGGTGCTAGCGCGTTGGGATGGAGCGGGGAAGCGGTCGCGAACTACGACTCGGTCACCGACGGCGACAAGATCGTCAAGACGGCGATCGACACGTGGGGCAAGATCGACATCCTCGTCAACAACGCCGGCATCCTCCGCGATGTCTCGTTCCAGAAGATGACGCAGGCCGATTGGGACCTCGTCTACAACGTGCACGTCTTCGGCACGTACAAGATCACGCATGCCGCATGGGGATACATGCGCGATGCCGGCTATGGCCGCATCATCAACACGTCGTCGGCCGCCGGCATCTACGGCAACTTCGGCCAGGCGAACTACTCGATGGCGAAGCTCGGCATCCACGGCTTCACCCAGACGCTCGCGGCCGAGGGCAAGAAGCGCAACATCGTGGTCAACACGATCGCGCCGATTGCTGGCTCGCGCATGACCGAGACCGTCCTGCCGAAAGAGCTGCTAGAAGCGCTCAAGCCCGAGTACGTCTCGGCGCTCGTCGCCAAGCTCGCGCACGAGGGTACCGAAGACACTGGCGGCCTGTACGAGGTCGGCGGCGGCTTCTACGCGAAGCTGCGCTGGGAGCGCGCCGCGGGCAAGACGTTCAAGCTCGGCCGCACGATCGCGCCCGAGGATATCGATGCGTCGTGGAAGGCGATCTCGAGCTTCGAGAAGACCGAGCACCCGGGCTCCGTCGCCGAGTCGATGCAGCCGATCATGGCGAACGTCGAGGCCGGCCCGAGCAAGGGCGGCAACGAATTCATCGACGTCGATCAGGCGCTCGGCTTCACGTATCCCGAGCAGAGCTGGTCGTACGACACGCGCGACGTGTCGCTGTACGCGCTCGGTGTCGGCGCCGCCAAGGACCCGACGAACGAGGCGGACCTCGCGCTCGTCTACGAGCTGAGCGGCAAGGGGATGAAGGTCCTGCCGAGCTTCGGCGTCGTCCCCGCGATCACGATGGTGTTCGACCAGGCCAAGAAGGGCATCACGGCGCCCGGTCTCAACTTCGGCCTCGATCGCGTGCTCCACGGCGAGCAGTACACGGAAGTCATTCGTCCCCTGCCGACGACCGGCAAGCTGTCGACGAAGGCGAAGGTCAAGGACATCTTCGACAAGGGCAAGAACGCTCTCGTCGTCACCGAGTTCACCACGTACGACGAGAATGGCGACGTGCTCATCAAGAACGAACTGACCACGTTCGTTCGCGGTGCCGGCGGTTGGGGCGGCGAGCGCGGTCCCAGCGCCGACGTCAACGTTCCGCCCGATCGCGCACCCGACAAGGTCGTCGAGGACAAGACGTCCGACAACCAGGCGCTGCTCTATCGCCTCTCCGGCGACTGGAACCCGCTGCACGCGGATCCCGGCTTCGCGAAGGCGTTTGGCTTTGCCAAGCCGATCCTGCACGGGCTGTGCTCGTTCGGCTTCGCGACTCGCGCGGTCGCGCAGGCGTTCGCCCCCGACGGCGACCCGCGCTTCATCAAGAGCATCAAGTCACGCTTCGCGACGACCGTGATGCCGGGCGAGACGCTCGTCACCGAGATGTGGAAGGACGGCAACAAGGTCATCTTCCGCACCAAGATCAAAGAGCGTGGTGAGGTCTGTATCTCCAACGCAGCCGCCGAGCTGTGGACCGAGCTTCCGAAGCCGAAGGCAAAGGCGGCGCCCGCAGCCGCAGGCGCAACCGCAGCGGCGGTGCCGAACACGACGGACATCTTCCGCGCGGTCGGGGCGTTCGTCGCGGGTAATCCGGCGACGCAAGAGAAGGTGAAGACGACATTCCTGTTCAACCTGTCGAGCCCGAGCGCGCAGTGGACGATCGATCTGTCGTCACCGCCGGGCGCGGTGCACGAGGGCGCGGTCGGCAAGGCCGCCTGCACGCTCGACATCAGCGACGCGGACTTCATGGACATGGCGACGGGTAAGGCCGACGCGATGAAGCTGTTCTCGACGGGCAAGCTGAAGATCTCCGGCGACGTGATGGCGTCGCAGAAGCTCGGCTTCCTGAAGAAGCTGACGCCCGAGATGGTGCTCGCCGAGACCAAAAAGCGGACCGGTGGCGCACCGCAGGCGGCGTCCGCCAGCGTGCCCGCGGACTACACGCCGACGACCGAAGACGCGTTTGACGTGATTCAGGAGTTCCTCAACCAGAACCCGGGCGTCACCGAGAAGGTCGGCGTCGTGTACGGCTGGAAGGTCGGCGACAAGCAATATCTGCTCGACCTCAAGAGCGTACCCGGCAAGGTCACGCAGGGCACTGGCTCGGCTGAGTGCACGCTCGAGCTCGCCGAGGAAGACTTCCTTGCGATGACGCAGGGTAAAGCCGATCCGATGAAGCTGTTCACGAGCGGGAAGCTCAAGATCACCGGCAACATCATGGCCTCGCAGAAGCTCAACTTCCTGTCGAAGATGGACCCGAGCAAGGCGATCGAAGTGATCGCCAAGAAGCGCGGCGTCGGTGGTGGCGCGGCAGCAGCACCCGCTCCAGCCGCAACGCCCAAGGCCAGCGCGGATCCGAATGCACCGAAGTTCTTCGCGGCACTCGCAAAGCGCGTCGGCGAGAACAAGGCGCTCGCACAGGAAGTCCGCGCCAAGGTCACGTTCAACGTCACCGGCCCGGATGCAACGCAGACGTTCGATCTCGGGGGTCCGAGTGAATCGGCCCCCCTCCATTCTGGGCTCGGCGGTGACGCAGCGACCGTACTGACGATCGCCGATGCAGATCTGCCCGGCCTGTCCGCCGGCAACGCCAAGTCGCTCTATCAACACGGCAAGCTAAAGGTCGACGGTGATGTCACCGTCGCTCACCGCCTCGGCTTCCTCAAGGCTCTCGTTTAAGGAGAATGACCATGCCCCGCAAAGTAAATGTCATCGGCGTCGGAATGGTTCCGTTCCAGAAGCCGGGTAAGTCCGAGGAGTACTACGTGATGGCGGAGAAGGCTGGCAAGGCCGCGCTCGCCGACGCGAACATCCCGTTCGACCAGGTGCAGCAGGCGTTCGCCGGCTACGTGTATGGCGACTCGACGTGCGGTCAGCGCGCGATCTACCAGCTCGGCCTCACCGGCATCCCGGTGTTCAACGTCAACAACAACTGCTCGACCGGCAGCTCCGCGCTGATGCTCGGAACGCAGGCCGTCGCCGGTGGTCTCGCAGAGTGCGTGATCGTCGTCGGCTTCGAGCAGATGGAAGCGGGCGCGCTGCAGGCCAAGTGGACCGATCGCGCGAACCCGCTCGACAAGTTCGTCAACGTGATGAACGAGGAGCAAGGCTTCAACCAGGCACCGCCCGCCGCGCAGATGTTCGGTGGCGCCGGCCGCGAATATCGCTGGAAGTACGGCACCAAGAAGGAGACGTTCGGCAAGATCGCCGAGAAGGCCCGCAAGCACGCGTCGAAGAACCCGTACGCGCTGTTCAAGGAGACCTACTCGCTCGAGCAGATCATGGCGTCGCCCGAAGTGTTCGATCCGCTCACGCGCTACCAGTGCTGCCCGCCGACGTGCGGCGCCGCAGCGGCGGTGCTGTGCTCGGACGAGTTCGCAAAGAAGCACAACATCGCGAACCCGGTCTACATCGCGGGCCAGGTCATGACGACCGACTACCCGTCGACGTTCGAAGAGCACTCGATGATCAAGATGGTCGGATACGACATGGCGAAGTCTGCTGCCAAGAAGCTCTACGAGCAGACCGGCGTCGGTCCCGAAGATGTCGACGTCGTCGAGCTGCACGATTGCTTCACGGCGAACGAGCTGCTGACCTACGAGGCGATCGGCCTGTGCAAGGAAGGCGAGGCCGAGAAGTTCATCTGGGACGGTCAGAACACGTACGGCGGTACGTACGTCACCAACCCGTCAGGCGGCCTCTTGTCGAAGGGTCACCCCCTCGGCGCGACCGGCCTCGCGCAGTGCACGGAGCTCGTGTGGCACCTTCGTGGTACCGCCGAGGCACGTCAGGTCGAAGGCGCGAAGATCGCGCTCCAGCACAACCTGGGGCTCGGCGGCGCCTGCGTCATGACGATGTACAAGCGCGACTAAGCCGCGCGCTCACGGGCGCAAGCGCAACGGGCCCGCTGCATCGCACAGCGGGCAGCGCTCGGAGACGACGGCATTGTCGCAGCCACCGCCGCACGCGTAGGCGACCACGTGATAGCCGGGGTCGCCGAAGTCCGCGGTCGGCTTCGGCTTTGGCGTGCCTTCGCCATAGCGTGCCTTCGCGGGCACGAGTGCGACCGCAAGGAGCTCGAGCTCGTTGCACTTGGGACAGCGCTTCGGAACCGTGAGCCGGCTCGTCTGGGTCTGGACCTTGGAGTGCAAACAGTCCGGCGCGTTGCAGCGCGGGCACATGCTGCTCGAGAACACTTTCTCCGCGCAGCTCGTGCACGTGATCGAGTAAGTACCGTCGACGAACTTCTCGCCATCGTGCGCCCAGCGACCCTCGTCGTTTGGCTCGCCGGCCATCACAACGAGGCTCTTGTCGATGTAGCTCTGGATCTCGAGCACGCGATGCGCGCACTTCGGGCAGCCGCCGTTGACGAGCGCGTCGAACCGATCCTGTGACAGCTCGCCCACGATCAGCGCCGCTGCACGCGAGCGCCCTGGACCTTCGCCTGCTTGCGCGCGCCGGGGTTGCGCTCGAGCACGCGCCGCGCGAGCTTCTGCAGCTCCGGGTGAACGCGGAAGCGCGGATCGAGAAAGCGGCCGA
>JAYVWH010000394.1:0-3227 GCA_043786265.1 Kofleriaceae bacterium
CGCGGCGGTCCGTGGTATGCGCTTGACCATGCGCTGGCTCATCCTCGTGTGCGCTTTGGCCGCTTGCGGCGACGATCCGCCGACGGGCGCGATCGAGGCACATGTCACTCACTACGACTACACGTTCGACATCATGTCGCGCGTCGCACACGCCGAGGTCACGCTCGACGTCGACGCGGGCGGCGACTGCATCACGCTGCCCATGCGTGCGCAGGCGACGGCAACACCGACGATCAACGGCGACGAGGTCAACGGGACGGTCGGTACCGAGACCATCGAGCTGTGCGGCAACGGTTACGACACCGGCTCCAAGATTGTCGTAGGTATGGACCTCACGATTCCGCTCGCGGTGGTGGGCACGAGCCAGGTCGGCTATTCGATCACGCGCGACTCGAACGGAAATGACTTCTACTACCTCGTCAGCTGGGTCAACGGCTGCGATCAGTTCGGCCCGTGCGACAACCGTCCCGATCAGTTCGCGACGTACAAGTTCACGATCACGCACCCCGCGAACTACAAGGCGCGTTGCCCGGGGACGATCACGGAGACGAGCGAGACGCAGACCGTGTGCGACTTCAACCAGCCGGGCGGACCGACCTACTCGACGTTTGGCGTGGCTGCGTATCCGGCCTGGACGCAGACCGACAAGGGAAGCTGGGGCGGCGTGCAGGTCACAGTCTACGACCGTGCACAGACGCTGATCGCCGCGGCGATCGATCCGACGTATCACAGCGGCTTCGTCGCGTGGATGGAGTCGCAGTTTGGTCCGTATCCGTACGGCGACGAGCTTCGCGTGCTCACGGCGCCGACGTACTGGGGCGGCTTCGAGCATCCGGGCAACATCGTCCTCGACGATTTCCTCGCGCGCGACAACCGCCCGAGCTACTGGAACGAGACCGCACACACGCTTGATCACGAGATCACGCATATGTGGGCCGGCGATCAGACGACGCTCGCGGGCACCTACGACTTCGTGTGGAAGGAGTCGATGGCCGAGTACCTGTCTTACGTGTGGGAGGACATGCAGTCCGCCGCGTACGGAACGAAGACCGCGGGCGCGTGGAAGACGTTCGGTGCGGCCGCCGGCTATTACCCGGTGCCGCTCGATTCGCCGGCGCTGTTCGACTACTACAGCGATGTCTACGGTCCGGGACCGATGATCCTGTTCCATCAGCTCGAGGTCATGACGTCGCGCGCGCAAGTGCTTGCGGCGATCAAGACGCTGCTCGGCACACAGCGCTCGCTCAGCGTCGACGAGGTGCTCGCGGCACTCCAGCAATCGACCGGGCTCGATCTCGATGGCTACGCTGCGGCGTGGATCCGCGGAAACGGCGCGCCGAACTGGCCGCGCTACAACATCACGTTCACGCCGGGCAGCGGCACGAGCACGCTCGCGCTGACGCAGGCGAACAAGGGACCCAACCCGCGCGGCTGCAAGTTTCACGTCGCGCTGCGCGGCGCAGCGCCCGCCGAGGAACAGCTCGTCGCGGTCGACACGTTCGCGAATGGCGTCGATCAGACGCTGCAGGTGGCGACGCCGGCATTCGCGGTCACAGACGTCGTGCTCGATCCCGGGGCCGAATGCCTCGTGTACGCGATGACGATCTCGCCGCGCCCAGCCCCGCGTGCGAATGGTCCACGTATCAGCTCGCCGTTCAACACGCCTGCGCGCTCGCCCTGGCATCGCCAGCGTTAGATCGGTTTTTTTCTGGGGGCAGAACCAGCAATCTCGACGGGGTTTTGGTATCGAAGGGCCTCCAAAAGGAGCCTGATATGCGTACTTCTAGTTTTCTGATTGCGGCGCTCGTTCTCACCCTCGGTGCATGCGGCGGCAAGCTGCCCGGTGGCAAGAACATCCCCGGTGGCGACAAGATTCCCGGTGGCGGCAACGTTCCTGGCGGCCTCGGTGGCTCGTCGGGCGAGGTCGACCCGAACACCTGTGGCAACTACGCCGCGTCCGATGCGGGTGCGCGTCTCAAGTACTTCCTCGAGGCCGTCGCTGATCTGCAGAAGCGCTCGCAGGAGACCGTCGAGGTCGTCAAGACGAGCTGCAAGATGATGGGCAAGGAGCTCGGCATGGGCGATGCCGACTTCCCGGACTCGATGGGCACCAACGACATCTGCGCGAAGGTCTGGGGCGCTTACAACGACAACCTCAAGGTTGCCGTCAAGGGCAAGGCCGCGTTCAAGATGACGTACAAGCCGGCCGTCTGTAAGGTCGACGTTCAGGCGACGGCGGACATCGCCGCGAAGTGCGAAGGCAAGGCCTCGGCCGATGTCGGCGCGACCTGCTCGGGCGTCTGTCACGGTACGTGCGACGGTCAGTGCTCGGGCGCGGCGAAGGCCGGCACGGGCGGCAGCGCGGGCGCCGGTCAGTGCAATGGCGAGTGCAAGGGCACCTGCAAGGGCGACTGCGAAGGCCACGCCGACGTCAAGGCGTCGGGTCAGTGCAAGGCCAAGGCGCAAGCAAGCGCGTCGGCCGACGTGAAGTGCACGGAGCCCGAGTTCTCGGTCAAGCTCGACGCGAAGCTCGTCGTCGACAAGACCAAGGCCGAGCAGACCCTCAAGGCGATCCAGGCTGGCTTCCCGAAGCTCCTCTCGCTGTCGGCGCGTCTCAAGCCGCTCCAGGCGGCAGTTGCGACCACGCTCGAGGCCTCGAAGGACCTCGCGGCGATGGGTCCGAAGTTCATCAACTCTTTCAAGGACCAGGCGATGTGCATCTCCGGCCAGGTCGCTGCGGCGGTCTCGGCTGCGACCAGCATCCAGGCGAACGTCAGCGTCTCGGTCGAGGTCTCGGCCTCGGCCTCGGCGTCGGCTTCGGGCGGCTGAAATTCAGCACCCTCAGAGCGGCGGGGTGAACGCCTCGCTGATCGCATGACGCCGGTCGGGCAATCCCCCGCCGGCGTTCGTGTTTTCGGCGCATTTCGGCGGCATCTTGGGCCTGGCGCAGCGTCGATCTTTGGTGTAGCAACCCCTCTCCAATGAAGACGCTCACCGAGTTCTCTCCCCTCCTGCTGCGAAACGCAGCCGCGGCTCGCTCTGCGGCGAAGGGCTCGGCACCGACGACGGATGACTCCAACGCCGCGGCCGGCGATGACGCGCCCGCCAGCAGCGCCGACGGTGGCGACGCCGCGCAAGTTGCGGCGAGTGCGGATGGTGGCGACGCGGCGGCGAGCAACGGTGGCGCCGAGGGTAGCGAAGCCGCTGCGAGCGCCGATGGCGCCGAG
>JAYVWH010000395.1:0-3576 GCA_043786265.1 Kofleriaceae bacterium
GCGCGCAAGCAGCTCGAGGCCTGCATGCTCGACGCCGGCTGAGCTACGGGCTCGCGACGGCCACTTCGCCGTCCAGCACGCGATCGAGCACGCCCGCAACGAATGCACGTGGCCTCGCACCGACGACGCGACCCACCTCGCGGCCATCGCGTACAAACACGAGCGTCGGCATCGAGCGCACGTCGAAGCGTTGGGCCTCGAGCGGTTCGTCGTCGACATCGACGGCGGTCAGCTCGACCTGGCCGGCGTACTCCTTCACGAGCGACGCGAGCACGGGTTCCATCTGGCGGCAGGGGCCACACCATTTGGCGGTGAAGTCGATCATCTTGACTGGCATGCGGGGAAAGGTCGCGACCGGACCGTTCATTACAACCCGGAAACCTTGCGCCGATCCGCGATGCGAGTTTTCCTTGGTCATATGAAGGCCTCGTTTGTTTCGCTTCTGGCCATTCTGGTCATTCACGGCTCTGCCGTCGCGCAGCCGGCCGGCACGCCTGTCCCGGTTCCCGCGCCTGCTCCGGCGCCTGTGCCCGCGCCGGATCCTGCACCGGTCCCCGATGGTGCGCCGGCCCCTGATCAGCCTACGCCGCCGGCGATGCCCGTCGATCAGCCGCAGCCCGAGCCGCCGCCGACCGCGACCGAAGCGCCGCGTGCCGGTCTGCGCGTTCACATTCTGACGTCGCAGAACACCTACGTGCCGCTCAACTTTGACGTGTTCGCCGTCGACACCAAGCAGGTCGTCGCGTCGAGTGCGGGTGCGGTCGAGTCGCGTGGCGAAGAGGCACCGATCCTCGATCTGCGCCCGGGCACGTACAAGATCGTGCGTGCGGGTGAGCCATTCGAGGCGCGGGTCGACTTCGCGATCGCGACCGTCATTCCCGACACCGTCACCGATTACTTGATCGTCGTCGATGCGGACTCGCTGAACTTCCGTGGCTCGGGCCCGGTGGTGGGTGAGCTGCCGCGTGGTGTCGAGATCGCTGGCCTGCGGGTGTCGCTCAATGGTGGTGGCACGCTGATGTTCAACCAGCGCAAGAACGCTGTCGGGCAGACCTCGGGCACCGCTGCCCAGTTCGGCCTGTTTGGCAACTTCGGTTTGCTGTTCGACAAGGGCGATCACCTACTCGATGTTGCAGCCGAGCTGCGCCTCGACCTTGTCGACCCGTACACGGGCTCGGTGGTGCCGGCGAGCGATCACTTCTCGGCGAGCGTCCTCTACTCCTACAAGCTCAACAACCCGTACCTCGGTCCCTACGTTCGCGGCTCGATGCGCACGCGGATCTTCCCGGGCTACCTCTATCTCCAGACCAGCGACGACACGACCTCGGTGTCGATCACGCACAAGGACGGCACGGTCAAGACTCAGACGATCGGGCAAGAGGCGAACCCCGACGACCTGCGCGTCAAGGTCGCGAACCCGTTCGGGCCACTGCTGCTCCAGGAAGAGCTCGGAGCGAACGTCAAGGCGATCGATCTCGACCTTCTCCTCGTCAAGCTCAACGTCGGTACGCGGATCGGCTTTGGCTTTCGCCAGGGCATCATGAACGAGCTGCTCGTCGTCGATGGGTCGAGCAAGGAGGGCGTCAACCCGATCCTGCTTCACGAGGTGCGCGACTACTCGACGCTCGGTCCCGTGATCGGTGCGACCGCGTCCGTGACGTTTGCGCGCTGGCTGTTCGGCTCGGCGCAGTTCGGTCTGCTCGCGCCGGTGGTTAACACCGGCAAGTCCCAGTCCGACAACTTCGGTGGTCGCCTGCTCCTCGATTTCTCGGGCACGGCGGGCTTCAAGGTTCCAATCTTGACGAACCTACTGTTCGCGTCGGCCGACTACACCTTCCGCCTCGAGCGCGATGCGTTCATCACCTCGAACACTCAGTTCGAGCACGCGCTCATGGCGCGCGCGAGCATCACGCTGTTTTAATCGACTGCGCGCCGCCTTCGGCGGTACTGCGCGGGCCAGCAAAGCCGGCCCTTGCGCGGCCGCGACGACGCCAGCCGACGAGGCCGAGCAGTGCGAGCGCGGTCGGGAAGCCAGCGCCAGTGCCGCCGGCGGAACAGCCGCCGCTTTCTTTGCCGCTCTTCGGGCCGCCGGGCTGGTCGACGCCGGCGTCGGGGTCGGTCGCTTGCGGTCCGGCATCGGGCGCATTGGCGGCGAGCGTGATGTCTGCGCAGCTGAAGTAGATGTCGTCGCTGATGGCGTCGATGCTGTACGGCATCTTGTCCGTCATCACCGAGATCAGCTGGAGCGTGCAGTTGGCGCACTCCATGTTCGGCAACGTCACGTCGAACGTTGTCACGAGATCGCCGATCCGGTCCTTCAGGACCATGCTGCCCGTCGTCGCGTCCGTCATCCCGGTCAGATCCTCGGTGGGATAGTTGCCTGGCGCACCGTTGCTGATGGGTGGAATCTCGAACACCTCACCGTTCGGCTGGAACGAGATCCGGAACCATCCGGGGTGCGGAATGGTCTCGGTCCACGCGACCGTGATCGTCGCGCCTGGTTGATATGTGCTCGTCCGAGCCGCCGTGCGGACCAGTGTTGGCGAGCCGCAATGCTGCTCCTTCTGCGGGTCGCCCTGCGCGGTCGTCTGACGCGACATCGGCGACGTCATGTGGATGTGAGCGTCTGCAACGCCGACGGGGACGACAAGCAGAGCGAGTACGACGGCGGAGCGCATCTACCGATGCTCGCACATCGAAACCGGCTTCTGTGCACGAACCGTACACTGCCAGCCGTTGTCAGGTTCGCGGGTAAGTGAGGGCCAGCACTACGGAACAAATTCGTCGGCCCCGACATCCGCATTCCGTCAGTTCGCGGATCTCCGTCGATGTCGTCGGACAAGGATGTGTGAGTAGGCCGCCTCGCCACTTGCGAGCTCGACCTACAATGGATGCTCGTCTGTTGGGGACTGCGTCGTAACGGGCTCGTCGACACGCATTCGTTGTTGCGAGCGCCACGCTCAGCAGAACGCCCGGCGTCGCCTGTGTACTTGTGGACGGCCCAGCCGTGCCGGCGAATTTTTCGACCGGCCGCCCACAGGGTACACAGGCGCTGACGACGTCGTCATCGCTCCGTCGGAGATAGATTTCGGGGGAGGGCAGAGAGTGCTTGCGCGATCGATCGCGCTGCACGCCCACGATCCTGCATGAGCTCGGCGGGGATAACGCCCGGTCGGAGCGTTCAGGAAGCGATTGGGCCCCGACACCGGAAGGTAGGGGTGACCATCGGCCGAGGTCCTGCGGACTTTCCGGGTGAACGTGACACGTCCCTCATGTTTTTGGCGTGCGTCAGGCCCACGTGGATTTCGTGAGTTCGCCGCGCGACGCAGGGTTCCGAATTTGTCAGGCTCACCTGCGTTTCGTGGTTCGCCCGCGACGCAGGGTCCCGATTTGTCCGGCTCACGTGGGTTTCGTAGGTTCGCCGGGCTACGCATGGTTCCGATTTGTCCGGCTCACGTGGGTTTCGTGGGTTCGCCGGGCACGCAGGGTTCCGAGGCGGTCAGGCCCACCTGGTTTCGTGTGTTCGCCGCGCGACGCAGGTTCCGAGGCGGCAGGCCCACCTGGTTTCGTGGGTTC
>JAYVWH010000396.1:0-3739 GCA_043786265.1 Kofleriaceae bacterium
CCTCGGCCTCGTCACGATGGATGACCTGCTCGCCCAGATCTTCGGCGTGATCCGCGACGAGCGCGCGGTGCTTCAGCAGTCGATCCCCAACATGCGGGCGCATCGCGCTCGCACGCCGGTCGCCGGTATCGTCGAGGGCATTGGCAGCGGGCTCGAGACGGGTCCCGTGCCGCGCGAGACCGGTCCGATCGGGCTCGTCGGCCGCGATGAGCTCGATCCGCCACCGGTCTCACCGATCCACCCGGTGGACGAGGTCACGCCACCGGCCGTCGACGTCGACGATCTGCGCGCCCAGGACAAGTCGTGATCTCCACCAGCCAGCTCGTGATGATGCTCGTCGGCTGCATGCTCGTGCAGGGCTTCTTCGTCAGCGCCGAGGTCGCGCTGGCGGCGTGTGATCGCAATGCGCTACGCGCGCGTGCGGCCGGCGGTGCAACGAATGCCGCGCGAGCCGAGCGTATGCTGGCGGTCCCGCAGATCACACTCGCGACCACGCTGGTCGGTGCGAACCTCGCGACACTGGTCGCGGTGCTGGTGCTGGCGATCGAGCTGCTCGCGCGGGGGGCATCCCCCATGTGGGCGCCGCTGATCCTCGTGCCGCCGCTGCTCGTGATCGGTCACCTCGTGCCCAAGGCAATCGTGCAGGCGCACGCCGATCGTGTGGTCGACAAGCTCGCCACGCCGCTGCGCCTCGCGTCGTTCGTGCTCCGTCCGCTGGTCGTCGTGGTCGGCGGCTTTGCGGCGGCACTCACTCGCGTGACGAAGACGGACCGCAAGAAGGCATTCGTCACGCGCGACGAGCTCGCGCTGCTGATCGAGAGCGAGCCAACGAGCGACAAGCCCGAGATCGGCGCGGACGAGCGCGAGATGATCGCGAACGTGTTCGAGCTATCCGAGTACAAGGCGGTGGAGCTGATGGTCAAGCTGTCCGAAGTGACCGCGCTGCCCGAGGACGCGCCGATCACGGAAGCAGCACTCGAGGTCGCCGACAAGCAGCACTCTCGCATGCCGATCTATCGCAACCGCGTCGACGACGTCGTTGGCATCGTCCACGTGTTCGATATTCTCCAGGCCGCAGCCAACAAGTCCGAAGCCAAGACCGTCGCCGACCTCGCGCACCCGCCGACCTACGTGCCCGGCACGATGAAGGCCAGTGACCTGCTGGTCCAGCTGCAGAGCGACCAGCAGCACCTCGCGATCGTGGTCGACGAGTACGGCGGTGCCGTCGGTATCGTGACCATCGAAGATCTGCTCGAGATCATCGTCGGTGACATCGACGACGAACACGACGTCGAGCCCTCGCCGATCCGTGCCGAGCGCCCCAACGTCTGGCGCATCGAAGCGCGGACGTCCGTCGCGCGCGTCAACTCCGAGCTCGACCTCGGCGTGCCCGAAAGCGACGACTACGAGACCATTGCAGGCCTCCTGATCGAGAAGTTTCGTCGCATCCCCGACCAGGGCGAGACGCTGACGCTCGGCTCGCTCACCATCGAAATCGTGGCCCGGACGGATCGAGCCGTCGAGGCCGTGCGCATCACGCGGCGCAAGAAGTAAGCTAGGCATCGCCGTGGACCGTACGCAACTGTTGAGCCTCCTCGACGAGGTACGCGCGGGAACCCTCGCGCCTGCCGATGCAGCGCACCAGCTGGCCGCACTGCCGTATGCCGAGGTCGCGGAGGCCGTCGTGGTCGACCAGCATCGCGAGCTGCGCACGGGCATCCCCGAGCTCGTGTTCGGCGCGGGCAAGACTCCCGAGCAGATCGTCGCGGCGCTGCGAGGCCTGGCTGCGCACGGTGGTGGTGCGGTGGCCACGCGGGTCGACGCCGCGAAGGCGGCCCAGGTTCGCGCGCTGGCACCCGAGGTCACTGTCCACGAGCTCGCCCGGCTCGTCATGCTCGGGACGCCGGGGCCGCGTCCTGCCTGCGCGCCGATCGCGATCGTGTGCGCGGGGACCAGCGATTTGCCGGTTGCGGAGGAGGCTGCGCTGATCGCGGAGTTCCTCGGCGCGGCCACGGTTCGGGTGAGCGATGTCGGCGTCGCCGGGCTGCACCGGCTGCTCGCGCGGCTCGACGACATCCGGTCCGCGCAGGTCGTGATCGCGGTTGCCGGCATGGAGGCTGCGCTGCCATCGGTCCTGGGCGGCCTCGTCGACCGACCGATGATCGCGGTACCGACGAGCGTCGGATACGGCGTGTCGATCGACGGGCTGGTCGCACTCGGCGCGTTGCTGTCGGCGTGCGCCCCCGGGATCACGGTGGTCAATATCGATAACGGCGTCGGCGCAGCCGTGGCTGCGGTCAAGATCGCTCGATTGGCGGTGCGCAGTGGCCCATAGCGATCGACCGGGAAGTGACACCCTTCTGGGGACACTGATGGGCAACCTCACGCAGACGGCGGGCCCGAATCCAGACGCCGAGACGCAGGTGCCCGCGGATCCACGTGGCCAGCATCTCCACATCGACTGCGCGAGCGGCGCAGCCGGCGACATGCTGCTCGGCGCGCTGATCGATGTCGGCGTGCCCCTCGATGTCATCGGTGACGCGCTCGATGCGATCGGAGCTGGGCGCGCACGGCTCGCAGTCCATCGCGTCGTCAAGGGCGGCATCGCGGCGGCCGACGTCAAGGTCGACACGACCGGCCACATCCTGCCGGAGCAGAGTGCGAGCGTCGTCCCATCGGGGACACCGACTCCGCCGGCCGGCATCCCCGCGACGCCGGGCGCCAAGAAGCGCGCGGGCACCGAGGCGGGAAAGTTCGTCGCGATCAAGTTCCGCGCAGAGACCCACGATCATCACGTCCACGTCGACGAGATCGGCGACAAGACCGTCGAAGTTCATGAGCGCGCCCACGCCCACGGCGACGGCGTCTCCCACTCGCACGACCACAGCAGCCACGCGCACTACCACTACGCGGACATTCGCTGGCGGATCGCGCGGGCACCACTCAGCGAGGGTACTCGCATGCGCGCGCTCGACATCTTCGACCGGCTCGCGCGCGCAGAGGCGAAGCTTCACGGCACGACGATCGACGAAGTGCGCCTCCACGAGGTCGGCGCGATCGACTCGATCGTCGACATCGTCGGAACGGCGGCGGCGCTCGACTGGCTGCGGCCGCTCAGCGTGTCTTGCTCGTCAGTCGCGATGGGGCACGGCACGCTCAAGAGCGCGCATGGCACGCTGCCAGTACCAGCGCCAGCCGCACTCGAAGTGCTACGCGAGGCGGGCGGTGTGATGGCCGATGGCGGCCTGCCGCGCGAGCTGTGCACTCCGACCGGTGCGGCAATTCTCGCGGCGACCGTGACGAGCTGGAAGCCGTCGCCTTCAGGCCGGGTGATCTCGGTCGGGTGGGGCGCAGGTGATGCGGACCTCGCAGATCGGCCGAACGTCCTGCGTGTCGTCGCGCTCGCTCCGGCACGACTGCCGACCGAGATCGCCGCTGCCCACGCGGCCCATGTCACCGCCACGAGCAGTGGTGTTCCGACGCCGCACTTGATGTCGCCGTCAGGCGCGGTGGTCAGCCGCGGCGATACCGTGTGGCAGATCGACGCCAACATCGACGACATGAGCCCCGAGCTCGCCGGTCCCGCCAGCGATGCCCTCTTCGCAGCCGGCGCACTCGACGTGTGGTGGGTCGCGATCACGATGAAGAAGGGCCGTCCTGCACTGACGCTCTCTGCGCTCGTCGAGCTCGACAAGCGGGACGGGGTGATCGCGACGATCCTGCGCGAGACGACCACGAT
>JAYVWH010000397.1:0-2684 GCA_043786265.1 Kofleriaceae bacterium
TCGTGGAGCGCGACCTGCGGTGCGAGGTTGACGTCGACGAGCAGCCAGTCGACGCGCGCCGGCAGCTGCTCCCAGCGCAGTGCGCCGACCTTCATCGCGAGATGATGCACCCCGGGGAGCGCGCGCACTTGCGGTGCGAGCTCGCCGGTATCGACGCCGTACACTTCGACGCCGCGGCGTGCGAGCGCCATCACCGCACCTCCAGGTGCTGCACCGATCTCGAGCGCGACGTGGCCTGCCTCGACCGGCAGCGATGCCCACGCGATTGCCTCCTCGATCTTTGCGTACGCTCGGGACGGCGACTCCGGTGGCATATCAACCGGGATCGCGCCGCCCGGATGCGCGATCTGGTTTCCATCGTGACGATGCGCACCGATCCAGGCAGGCTCATCGGTGGCGACGATCACGTCTGCGATCAGGTCGCCTGATGCCGCGACACCGCCAGGAAACGAGCTGAGTGCTGCCGACCACGGTGCGATGTCGAGCCCGGTCGCATCGGGGTCGCGCGCGAACAGATGAACGCGCGTCGGTGCCAGGGCTCCGACCAGGCGGGCGGCCTCCGCGGGGTCACTGGCCGGACCGATCGACTGCCCCCAAACCCGCGCGAATACGGAGCCTGGGGCGTCGTCGGGGCCAATCTCCTCCTCGGACTTGAAGGTCACCAGCCCCGGCCGCGAGAACGCAAACCGCAGCGATGGCCGCACGCGGGCGACCTCCCGCTTCACGGCGGGCTCGAGCCCGGGCAGGCAGGTCGCAAACGCGAATCGAGTCACAGGTTGCGCAACGATAGCGGACTCGACGCAGCGGTTGTGACAGCAGAAAGGCAGTTCCTGTCGGCCGAAACAGTCTTGGCTCCCGGCGGTGATCTGGATAGGGTGCGGCCTCTTTCCGAACCCAGCCTTGAGGTCCACGATGCCTGCGAAGTTTTCACTCTTCACCGTTGCTGCTCTCCCCATCATCCCGATCGCCCTCGCCTGCGGTGGCGGTGACAGTGGTGGCAAGATCTCGGTCCGTCCCGACGCCGCCGCGGCGATCGACGCCGCTCCCGTGGTTTGCACGGCCGCCGCGACCTACACCGGGGTTGTGAGTGGCTCGAACACCCAGTTCGCCGGCTCGGCCAACGCTGGTTCCGACCTCCAGGTGTACTGGGCGGGCCGCATGGACCCGACCGCGATGCCGGACTTCATCGAGATCGACCTGTTCAACGGTGTCGGCCCGTTCTCGGCCGGCATCACTCCGCAGACGATCTCGCTGACGGGTGACGAGGCGGATTTCGCGACCTGCGGTGCGTGCGTCCGTATGTTCACCGACCTCCACAAGGTCGGCTCGAACACCGAGATCACGGACATCTACATGCCGACGGCCGGTACGCTCCAGCTGACGAGCACCACGGACAACTTCACGGGAACGGTCACCGGCCTGCAGCTGCAGCACATGCTGATCTCGGGACAAATGCTCGTCCCGGCGAACGATGGCTGCATGGGCAGCGTCGCGTCGATGACGATGAACGCGGTGATCAAGCCGCAGACCGGCAGCGCCACCGGCAAGGGTGAGCCCACCGGCGCGATGGCGTTCAAGTTCAAGCTCGCGCACCGCTCGTTCTGATTGACCTACGCACCGCCCTTCGGCGGTGCTGCGCGTCCCGGCGAAGCTGACCCTTGCGGTCACGCAAAAAGCGGTATCGTCGCGACGCGATGTACCGCTTCTTCTACTGGCTCGTCCTGAGCCGGCTGCCGGCGGAGGGTACCCACAAGGTGTCCTTCGCTTTGCTGCGTGCTGTCACCGCGGTTCCCGGGATGCGTGCGCTGATGCAGCGCGTGCTCGCACCGCGCGATCCTGTCCTGCACGTACGCGTGTTCGACCGCGACTTGCCCGGGCCGCTCGGCCTCGCTGCAGGCTTCGACAAGGAAGCCAAGGGTGTCGGCGCTCTGCTCGCGCTCGGCTTTGGCTTCGTCGAGGTGGGCACCGTCACCGCCGAGGCGCAGCCGGGCAATCCCAAGCCGCGGATGTTTCGCCTGCCCAAAGATCGCGCGCTGATCAATCGCCTCGGGTTCAACAATGGCGGCGCGGCCGAAGCGACCCGCCGGCTCGCCCATCGCGGTCCCGGCACCGTCGGTATCAACATCGGCAAGACCAAGCGCGTCGCCGAGGCGGACGCCCTCGCGGACTACACCGCCAGCGCGACCGCGCTTGCACCGCTCGCTGACTACCTGGTCGTCAACGTCAGCTCGCCAAACACGCCGGGACTGCGCGATCTGCAGTCCGTCGAGAAGCTGCGGCCTTTGCTCGCCGGCGTGCGCCGTGCGTGTGATCTGGCGTCACCGATGCGGCGCGTGCCGCTGCTGGTCAAGATCGCACCCGACCTTGCCGACGCCGACGTCGACGCGATCGCTGACCTGGCGCTCGAGCTCGGGCTCGACGGCATCATCGCGACGAACACCACGATCGCGCGCACCGGACTGACGACGCCCGAAGCTGCGGTCACCGCGCTCGGCAATGGCGGCCTGTCGGGGGCGCCGCTCAAGCAGCGGTCGCTCGAGGTCCTGCGCCGCCTGCGCGCCAGAGTCGGCTCGAACCTCGTGCTGATCGCGGTGGGTGGCATCGAGACCGGCGACGATGCATGGGAGCGAATCCGCGCCGGTGCGACGCTGGTGCAGGCCTATACGGGATTTATCTACGGGGGC
>JAYVWH010000398.1:0-10914 GCA_043786265.1 Kofleriaceae bacterium
CGTGTCGTGAAAGCTCGAGTAGCCGCCGAAGATGACGAGGCTATCGACCGCATCGGGGCGCGCCGCCGCCAGGGAGAACGCCAGTAGCGACCCGAACGAGATCGAGAACACGACCGGCTTGTCGGTGCTCCATCGCGGCAGCGCATCGGCGACGCGCGCGAAGTCTGCGATCGCCTGCGCGTTCGGTGTGAGCGCGAGATAGCTCGGCACGAAGGGGGCGACGACGAGGTGACCGGCCGCGGCGAGGATCCGGCAAAACCGATCCATGCGGGGATCATCAGGCCCCGCGTAGTGCAGACCCGGCGCGATCAGAAACGTGCGACCGCGCTTGCGTCCGTAGACGCGCACGCGAATCCCATCGACGTCCTCATCGCTCGATGTGACGTTGGGCGCTTTCGACGCATCGGCCCAGGGACCGAGCCAGCGCGCGAGACGAACCATGCGCATCACGGGATGAAGTTACCCCACACTCGTTGCGCAAGTTGCGTCTGCCCCTGCTCGCTACGGGAAGATGCCGCGCTCTTTGTAACAGTGCTGCAGGCGCTCGAGACCGATCGCGTAGCTCGCGGTACGCCAGTCAGTCTTGTTCGACAGCGCGTACTGCCGAACGTTCGCGTAGGTCTGCTTCATGCGGCGCTCGAGACGGCCGAGCACGTCGGCGATCTCCCACTGCTCCGCGCGCTTGTTCTGCAGCCACTCGTAGTAGCTGACGATCACGCCGCCAGAGTTGCAGAGGATGTCGGGGATGATGTCGATGCCCTTGTCGAGGAGGATGTCCTCGGCCTCGGGGTACGTGGGACCGTTCGCGCCCTCGACGACCATCTTGACCTTGAGGCACTTCGCCTCGGCGACACCGATCTCGAGCTCGAGCGCAGCGGGCACGAAGATGTGGGCGTCGAGCGAGAAGAACTCCTCGCGCGTGATCTTCGATGCGCCCTTGTAACCGCTGACCGAGCCCGTCTTATGGACGTGCTCGCCGAGCTTGTGCGGGTTGATGCCCTCGGTGTTCGCGATGTAACCGCCGACGTCGCCGACGCCGATCACGACGGCACCCTTCTGCGACAACAGGCGCGCGGCGTAGCTACCGACGTTACCGAAGCCCTGGATGATGACGTGCGCTCCGTCGAGGTTGAAGTTCTTGTCCTTCGCCCACTCGGTGATGCAGTGCACGACACCCTGGCCCGTCGCTTCCGCGCGGCCGTGGCTGCCACCCGCCGACACGCTCTTGCCGGTCACGACACCACGGACGGTGTTGCGATCGCCCGAGCCGACGATGTTCATGTACGTGTCCATCATCCAGACCATCGTCTGACTGTTGGTGTTGACGTCGGGCGCCGGGATGTCGAAGTCGGGGCCGATGTTGCTGCCGAGTGCGGCCGTGAAGCGGCGCGTGATGCGCTCGAGCTCGGGGCGGCTGCACTGGCGTGGGTCGAACTTGACGCCGCCCTTGCCGCCACCGAACGGAATCTCGTGGAGCGCGCTCTTGTACGTCATCCACGACGCGAGCGCCTTCATCTCATCGAGGTTCGCCTCGTGGTGGTACCGCATGCCGCCCTTGTAGGGCCCGAGGATGTTGTTGTGCTGGACGCGGTAGCCCTTGAACATCTCGATCTTCCCGTTGTCGCGACGGACGGGGAAGTTGACGATCAGCTCGTTCTTGGGCTGGCCCAGGATCTCGGCGACGTCGTGATCGAGATTGATCAGCTTCATCGCCTTCTCGATCTGCTTGGTCGCGACATCGAACAGATTGCCGCGATCCTTCAGAGAGACTTCGGTCTTGCTCGGCGCCGGCGCGACCGGCGGCGTGGCTGCAGTACTCATGGCCGGATGCGTACCGCCGCTCTCTGGGCGTCGCAATCAATTCCTAAACTATTTCGAGCATTACGCGCGGCGTCAGAACCGCCCCGTCCGTGTATACAGGGCGCGTGGAGGACCGCCAGCTAGCCGTGCTCGTCGCCGACGGTGGCCGCATGCGGGCGCTGCTCCTGGAGCTGTGGCAGCGCACCCGCATGGACTGGGGCTTCGTGACCGATCGCCTCGCGACCACGTTTCGCAAGGAGACGTGGATCGGTGGCCACGACCGGCGGTTCATCAGCGAGACGCTCTACGGCATGGTGCGGCATCTGCGCCGTATTGATCTGGCGCTCGAGCGCGCCCGCCGTGTGAAGAAGCCGCCGCGCGACATCGAGCGCCTGCTCGCGCTGCTCGTGCTCGATGGTCTGCTCGATCCGGAGCGTGCGGCCAAGGCCGAGCCCGATCTCGACTGGCGTGCCGCCGCAGGGGTCGACGCGGCGATCGCGAGCGAGCGAAAGCTCACGACACGCATCGCGCTCGCATCGTCGCTACCCGATTGGCTTGCAGCACGCCTGGTCGCCGACTGGGGCGACGAGGCCGAAGCCCTCGCGCGCGCACTCAACGAGCGCGCACCGATGACCGTGCGCGCGAACCTCCTGCTCACCGATCGCGAGAAGCTCGCCGCCGAGCTCGCGCAAGAAGGCCTGCAGACGCATCCCGGCACACACGCAGACACCGCGCTGATCGTCGACAGCCGCACCAACCTGTTCGGTCTCGCCGCATTCAAGCGCGGTGCGCTCGAAGCGCAGGACGAAGGCAGCCAGCTGCTCGCCGAGCTCGCACATCCGCCGGGCGGCAAGGGCCTCGTGATCGACTACTGCGCCGGCGCCGGCGGCAAGACGTTGGCGATCGCAGCGCGCCTGGGCAACCGCGGTCGCGTGCTCGCGAGTGACATCGATGGCAAGAAGCTCGAAGAGCTCCGTCGCCGCGCCCGCCGCGCGACAGTCAGCAACGCACAGGCGGTCCAACTGCACGGTGGTGCGTGGCCGCGCGAAGTCGATGCCGTGCGCGGCAAGGCCGACGTCGTGTTCGTCGATGCGCCATGCTCTGGCATCGGCGCGCTACGGCGTAATCCCGAGGCGCGCTGGCGCCTGCGCGAGACCGACATCGATGGGTTTGTCGCGAAGCAGCAGGCGATCATGCAATCCGCCATCGAGCTCGCCGCGCCCGGTGGCCGCGTGATCTACGCGACGTGCTCATTGCTCGCCGCCGAGAACGAGGGTGTTGCGCGTGGCCTCGTGGGGGTCGAAGCGGTCCCGCTGAGTGATGTTCTCGGGGCGGACCGTGCGCTGACGCTCGGGCGCGATGGGGCTTTCACGGTGGCGCCCCATCGCCACGGCACGGATGGATTCTACGCGCGCGTGTTTCGGCGCGTCTGATGCATTGCAGCAGGCATGGACCGAGTCGAGCGGGATGTAACCCGCGCAGCGACGACATCGACAACACCTGACGTTGCCAACGGCAACGCGCAGGCAGCAAGGTCCGGCTCTGCCGCACCGCGCAGCGATGCCGAAGGCGACGCGCAGTCAGCGCTACGGCGTGATACGTTCGAAAAGCGAATGGCGATCGATGTCAGCGTGGTGCGCGAACTGACGGCGCTTCGCGTGCTGGAACCGGAGTGGCGCGCCCTTGCAGGTGCAGGTGTCAACAGCCTGTTCCGCGGCCCCGACTGGCTGATCCCTTGGTGGCTCGCCTATCACAACACGCTCGCGGCCGAGCTCCACGTCATGGTCGGCCGCGCCACCGAGCCCGACGCGAGTGGAACAGCCGCTGGCGATATCGTGTGCCTCGCGCCGTTCTATCGCCGTACGATCAGGGTCGCGCTACTCGATACGCGGGAGCTGCGCATGATGGGCGACGCTGGTCCGCGCGCACCCTCACTCGACTTGCTTGCGCGTGCCGGCTGGGAAGATCGTGCTGGCGCCGCGCTCGCACGCGCGCTGATCGAAGATGCCGCGAGCTGGGATCTGATCGAGCTCGAGCCGCTCGCGGATCCATCGCGTCTCCGCGCGAACCTCATCCAGCGCATCGGACCCGCCGGGTTCACCGTCGAGAGCTCGCAGTCCGGAGGCGGTGCTTACCGGATTGCACTCGCGCTCGCACCCGCCGATGGAACTGATGCCACCGGCGTGGTCACCACGCACGGCGACGATCTCGCCGCGCTTCGCAAGGGCATGAGCGCGCTGCGCAGGTTGTCGCGCCTCGAGTGGGCCGAGCGCGACGAGCCATCGCCACTCGCCGACAACGAGGCCGCAGCGCTACTCGAAGAGGTCGCGCTCGAGCTTGGCAAGCAAGGCCGCGTGCGACTCGCACGGCTCGACGATGCCGCCGGCGAAGCTGTCGCCGCTGCGCTGGTCGTCGACGATGCCGACCGCGCCGTCGTGCTCGCGATGGCAGTCGACCCGCAGGTCCCGCCCCGTCGCGCCGCTCGCCTCCTGCACGCTGAAGCGCTCGCTGCGCGGTCACGCGGCTGTATCGCTCTCGATGTCGTGATCGGCGCCGCGGAGTATCCGATGCCGCAGCTACCGACGTCGAAGCAGTCGGCGCTCAGCGTCCGCATCTGGGGCCACTCGACGACCGCGTCGGTGGGCCGCACGATGACTCACGTCGCCAAGCGAGCGCGTCGCGCGAGAGAGACGCCGGCGGTCGCGGCTGCGCAGGCACGTGCCGCGTGGACGAAGATCCGCAGCGCCGCCGCGAGTGTCGCGCACTACGAACGCTACGGCCTCTATCGCGGTCAGCTGTGGACACGCGGCACCCAGCCACCGCAGGGCCTCGAGCTGATGTCGTTCACCGAGGCAGACTTCGACAAGCTCGACGAGGCACGTCGCGCCGACTTGCTCGAGCACCTCCAGCTCGAGGAGGAGACCGCGCGCAAGTTCTGGCGCCGCGGCGACCATGCGGTGCTCGCGAGCCTCGGTGTTCGCCCCGCCGGCATCGCGTGGACTGCGCGCGGTCCCGTCGAGGTTCCCGAGCTCGGGCGTACGCTGAAAATGTCGAAGTACGACGCGTACATTCACAGTGTGTTCGTGTCGCCGGCGGCCCGAGGCCGTGCCGTCGCGCCGGTGATGCTCGAGCACATGGCCAAGGATCTGCGCGCGACCGATGCGTATCGCAGCTGGGCGCTGATCGAGTCGCACAACCAGGCGTCGATCCGGGCGTTCCAGAAAGCGTCGTTCACGCCTGTCTGCGACATCATTCACGCGAAGATGGCGACGGTCGATCGTGTGGTCTGCCGCCCACCCGATCCCGAAGCGCAAGAGTTGCTCGGCCTCGGCGACCCCTGACGAGGGTTCCTCGATTGCCGGCTGGCGGACCATCGTTGCACCAGGCCAGGAGCGCCTCCACGAAACGATCGCACATATGCGTCGCATGGCGAGACCCTTCCCCTCGCGCACCACCCTACACCACGGGCGTGTTAGGTTCCTTCGATGGCACGCGTGATCAGGCTCCCCGACAAGGGTCGGCTGCTCGTGTGCACGGATCTGCAAGGATGCATGCGCGACTTCCAGCGCATGGTCCAGGTCTTCGAGGAGGCGCTGATCCAGTATCAGGGTGACTGTCACTTGATCATCACCGGCGATCTCATCCACGGTCCGCACATCGATCCCGAGGACTGGCCGGACTTCCTCGGTGAGTACTACCGCGACCAGTCCGGCGAGGTGATGATCGCGTACGCCGGTCTCGCCGCGCAGTACCCCGGTAAAGTGCACGCGCTGCTCGGCAACCACGAGCACGGTCACGTCGGCGGGCCGCACACCGCGAAGTTCGCCGCCGACGAGGTCGCACTGCTCGAGCACATTCTGGGCCCCTCAGGCACCGCGCGTATGCGGGGCATCATTCATACGTTCGCACTCGCAGCGGTCAGCAAATGCGGCGCAGTGTTCACACACGGCGCCCCTGCTGCGGTCTGCGAATCGGTCGCGGACGTCGAGGCCGCGGACCTGTCGGGTGCTGGCCTGTCGAGCCCGCTCGACGTGCTCGACACGCCGATTGTCGGAAAGATTCTGTGGGCCAGGTCCGCGACCGAGGCCGAAGCCCGCCGGTTCCTGCGCGCGATGGGCGGCACGATGTCGATCTACGGCCACGACGTCATTCCCGAGGGCTACGAGAAGGTCGGTGACGAGCAAATCATCGTCTCGACCAGCTTTGGCCTGTTTGACCAGAACAAGGTCTATCTGTCGCTCGATCTGGCCGAAAAGTATCGTGGTGTCCATGACTTACGCGTCGGACACGAGATTTTACCGTTCTACCCGGACAAGGCCCCTGCCCGCCTGGGCGGCCGTGCCCGGACGTCCTAGGGGCTTGCAAACGGGGACCTAGATCCCTATACCTACGCGCTGCCATGAAGGACACCGTAGGTCATCCGCACTACCGCCCGGCCAAGATCTCCTGTGCGTGTGGAACGCTCCACGAGACGTTCTCCACGCGTGGCGACCACGGCGTCGACATCTGCTCGAACTGCCACCCGTTCTTCACGGGCAAGCAGAAGCTGATGGACACGGCCGGCCGCATCGATCGCTTCAACAAGAAGTACGCGAACGTCAAGGCCAAGCCCGAGCCCGGCGCGGCGTAGTCGTCGCGCCTCGCGTCTGCGCGGCACTCCGCGTTCGAGGCAGCGACCATGTTCGATACTCCAAATTTCAAAGAGAAGATGACGACGCTCGAGCGTCGTCATGAAGAAGTCGGAGTGCTGCTCGGCACTGCCGAGGTCATCAACAAGCGCGCCGAGTTCTTGAGGCTGTCGCGCGAGCACAGCGAGCTCGGGCCGCTCGTGGCGGCGTGGCGCCTGTACCAGAAGATGATCAAGGACCTCGCCTCTGCGAAGCAGATGCTCGCGGCCGAGAGTGACGGCGAGATGCGCGACATGGCGCGCGAAGAGGTCAAGCAGCTCGAAGAGGGCCGGTCTTCCGCCGAGCAGCAGATCAAGATCCTGCTGCTGCCAAAAGATCCCAACGACGGCAAGAACGCGATGCTCGAGGTCCGCGGTGGCACCGGCGGCGACGAGGCCGCGCTGTTCGCCGGCGACCTCTATCGCATGTACATTCGGTTCGCCGAGCGCCAGGGCTGGAAGACCGAGGTGATGTCGATGTCCGAGGGCGCCTCCGGTGGCGTCAAGGAAGTCATCCTCATGATCGAGGGCAAGGACGTGTGGTCGAAGCTCAAGTTCGAGTCCGGCGTGCATCGCGTGCAGCGCGTGCCCGCGACCGAAGCGCAGGGGCGCATTCACACGTCGGCGGCGACGGTGGCCGTGCTCGCCGAGGCCGACGAGGTCGACGTCAAGATCAACGAGGTCGATCTCAAGATCGATACGTACCGCTCGAGTGGCGCCGGTGGCCAGCACGTCAACACGACCGACTCGGCCGTGCGGATCACGCACATGCCGACTGGCGTCGTCGTCGCGTGCCAGGAAGAGCGCAGCCAGATCAAGAATCGCGCGAAGGCGATGAAGATGCTGCGCTCGAAGATCCTCGACGCGGAGCGAGAAAAGCAGGCGCAGGCAGAAGCAGCGGCGCGCAAGTCGCAGGTCGGCTCGGGCGATCGCTCCGAGAAGATCCGCACCTACAACTTCCCCCAGGATCGCGTGACCGATCACCGCATCGGCCTGACGAAGCACAATCTGCCCGCGATCATGGAAGGCGCGCTCGACGACATCATCGATGCGCTCCGCACCCACGACCAGGCCGAAGCGCTCAAGGCGCAAGCCGGGCTCTGATGAGAGCGGCGATCGGGCTGCGCAGCGCATTCGCGCTGCTGCGCGCCCCGGCAAAGCCGTGGCTTGCGATCGCGACGATGCTCGGTGTCGTGGCAGGAGCCGCCTGCAATCACCGCACGTCGATCGACAACTGCGAGCAGAACCTTGCGGGCGTGTGGGTCACGCCGAGCGGTGCGCGCTGGATGGCGATCGACAACGGTCCGACGCTCGAGATCTACACGCTGTTCGACGACAGTGTCCCCGAGGGTGCGCCGCGGCTGATCGATCTGACGCGTGACACCAGGCTCGCCGGCGAGCTCAAGCGACGATTCATGCGAAGGGGGGCGGTGTGCGACGCGCGTGCCGGGGTCGGGGTCACCGCGTGCAAGGCGGATACGCTGCAGCTCGTGATCGGCGAGGTCAACGCGCCGCTGGGGTTCGAGCCGTGTACGTGGCCACAGACGACACCGGCCCGGGTCGAGGTCTGGCACCGCGAGTAGTTTGTTACGTGCGAACCGGGCCGGGATGGTTAGGATGCAGCCGTGCGCAATCGGGTCGTCGTCGCCGTCGGAGTACTCGCGGTCATTGTCGCCACGTTGATCGGCTGGCGCTCGTGCGGCAGTGGTAAGACGCGAACGTCGTCGAGCACGGCCGGTAGAGCGAGCGGAGGCCCCGGTACGGGTGGCAGCGTGGGAACCCGAGTGGCCAAGCCGCGCGGTCCGAGCAAGCCCGCATCGCTCGCCGGACGCGTGATCGAGAAGGCGAACGGGCGTGGAATTCCCGGAGCGGTCGTTTCGATCGCGCGCGCGAGCCTGATGCGGGAGATCATGCCGACGGCCGAGGCATCGCTCGTGGTCGTCACCGACGCCCGGGGCGCGTGGACCGTGATGCCGGTCCTGCCCGGTACCTACTTCATCGCCGCGACCGCGGCGGGCTTCCTCCCCGCACAACGCGACAAACACATCGTGGGCAGCGGCGACGTGCAGACGAACATCGAGATCGCACTCGCCGCCGGCGGTAACGTCGTGAGCGGTACCGTGACCGACGTTCTCGGCGGGCCGATCGCCGATGCGCGCATCACGGCCCAGCGGCAGGACGTGTTCGATCTCGCGGGCTGGGCCGACCTCGTCACGATCACGAAGGCGGACGGCACGTATCAACTGACACTGGCCGACGGTGAGTACGAGGTCGGCGCGAGCCACGACGAGTACACGTCTTCAAAGACGAACATCGAGCTCGTCGGGCAGCCGATCGTGCGCAACTTCGTCCTGACGCCGGGCGCGGTGATCCGCGGCCAAGTCGTCGCGCGCGATACCGGCAAGCCCGTCCCCGGCGCATGGGTGCTGACCGAGCACGCCGGTGGCCGCGGAGGCGGTGAGAGCTCGACACGCGCCGACGACAACGGAGGCTTTCTGTTCCGCGGGTTGCGACCGGGCGCGATCTCGTTGCGCGCGCAAGGGCCCGGCTACGCGTCGAGCGCACCCACGATCGCCGAGGTCGCGATCGGCGAGCAGCTCGACGGGGTCAAGGTCCTCGTCGATCACGCGTTCACGATCTCGGGGACCGTGATCCGCAAGGGCAAACCGAGTGAAGCAGTGCCCGGCGTCCAGCTCGGTGTGTTCTCGCTCGGGACCCAGCAGTTCGGGCTCGCGCTCGATCCGACCGACGACACCGGCGCATTCGTGATCCACGGCGTGCGCCCGGCAAGCTATATGCTGTTCGCCGGCGGTGAGGGCAATGTTCCGGAGCTCGGCACGCCGGTCGATGTCGTCGACAAGGATGTGACGGACCTCAAGGTCGAGATGTCGACCGGCGTGATCCTCGCCGGCCGCGTCGAGCCACCCGTCGCCGGTGCGCGGGTCTCGCTCGCATTGTCGGGGACGGTGGGCCTCGCCAACATGTTCGAGGCTATGAAGGCGGTGCTCGTTCACGGCGAGACCGACGAGACCGGCGCGTTCACGGTGGCAAATGCGCCGTCGGGCGCCTTCACGCTGACCGCCGCTGCGAAGTCCGGCGACACAGGTACGCTCGCGCTTGTCGTTGGCGATGTCGACCAGAAGAACCTGATCGTGAAGCTCGAGACGCGTGCGTCGATCAGCGGCCGCGTCGTCAACGAGAAGGGCACGCCCGTCGCCGACGCGAGCGTGAGCTCCCACAACTCCGCGGAGGACAGCTCGTTCAGCATGGGCAACGAGCGCAACGGCGCCACGACCCGTACCGATGGCTCGTTCAAGCTGATCGGTCTCGCGCCTGGCAGTTACACGCTGAGTGTGCGCGATAGCGTGCGCAATCAAGCGCTGCGGTTTCAGAGTGGCAAGTCGCCCAAGGTCGAGCTCGCGAAGGCGCAGGCGGTCACGAATCTGGTTTTGACCGTCGAAGCGCGCGACGGCGTGATCCGCGGGGTCGTGGTCGGCGGCGATCACAAGCCGGTGGCGGACGCGTGGGTCACCGCCGAGCGACCGAGCATCGACTTCTCGAAGATCACGAGCGAGGACATGAAGAAGGAAGACGTCCGCGAGGCGGTAAGCCAGGGGTACGAACCGCCGAGCAAGCCCGTGCTGACCGGTGCGGACGGCCGCTTCACGGTCGATCACCTGCGCCGCGGTCAGTCTTACACCGTCGTCGCCGAGGGGCCGCGCGGAACCTCGCGCGGTGAGACGAAGGACGTCAAGCCGGGCACGAGCACCACGGTCACGCTGCTGTCGCTCGGCACGCTGACCGGAACCGTGACCTCGGATGGCAAGCCGGTCAAACCCTACGACATCGAGTGCAACGGCCCCGAGCGTGACGACGACAGCAAGACGATCGATGCCGCAGATGGCGTGTACACGCTCGACCGCCTCGCGCCCGGCAGCTACGAGTGCGTCGTCACTGCGGACGCTGGCAAGGCGACCGGCAAGGTCGACGTTCCGCCCGGGCCCGCGAAGCTCGACCTCCAGCTCGAGCACTGGGCGGTGGTCACCGGCAAGGTCGTCGACGTGCTGACGAAGAGGCCGGTGCCAGGCCTCGTCGCGATGGGTGCGGGCGGCATGAACGGCGGCAAGGCGTTCGAGGACATGATGCGCGGCAAGACGCCGAAGACCGATGCGAGCGGCGTGTTCACGCTGCCGCGCGTGCCGGCCGGGGCAGGCACGGTCACGATCATGAACGGCGAGATGTCGTTCACCGGCGGGGATGCGCTCGCGACGAAGCAGTACACCGCGGTCGCAGGCCAGCGCATCGACCTCGGGACGATCGAGGTCGTTGCGCCGCGCGTGGGCGATGCCGGCACGTTCGGCTTTGCGACCACGATCGACGAGGCAGGCAAGCTCGTCGTGTCGTCAGTCAAGGAGGGCGGGCCCGCCGCGAACGCTGGGATACAGGAA
>JAYVWH010000399.1:0-3926 GCA_043786265.1 Kofleriaceae bacterium
AGCTTGACGGTGGCCGTACCGTTCGTGACGTCGACGACGAGGGTGACGTCATCCTTGGCGCCGGCATCGACGAGGCACTTGTGCAGCGCTGCCGAGCGCGCGCCGATCAATGCGGCCGGGCTTGCGATCGCGCCTTCGGTCGCACCGATCGAAGCACCACCCGCGGGGGGCGCACCACCGCCGCCACCGCCACCTGGTCCGGCGCTCGTCGCACCCGGCGAGGCTGCTGCCTGCGCCCGTGGCGGTGCCATCGGTGGCTCCTTCGCCTTTCCACGCGTGTGCGGCACCACAACAGCGTCGTCGTTCGCGGCGGTGGCGCGCGCGATTGGCTTCGGAGGAGGAGGCGGCGGCGCGGGTGCCGGCATCGCGTCGGCCTTCGGTGCGGCGGCCACGCGGCGACGAGTGCCCACAGGCGCCGGTGCGCTGCCCTTCGACTGCATGTCAGGCGCAGCGGCCTCGGCAGGCGCAGCACTCGGTGGTGCCATCGCCCCCTGAGGCGCGGGCGCGGAGTCCTCCTTCTTCTCTTCCCGTTCGGCCTCGGCTGCCTCGGGCTCATCGGCTGTCGCCACCGTGCCGGCCGCACTGCGCTCGGCAGGACGCCCGGCGGCCGCGGATGCCTCGTCGATCTCTTGCGCGGTCGCCTTCTTCGCGTTCCACGCGATCGACTCGCTGACCTTCTGGGTCTTGTTCGCGCCGAGCTCCCAGCGGGCAGAGTTGTGCGCGAGCTCGATCACCACGTTCCCATCGGCACCGGTGCTCACCGTGTCATCGCCCTCGACGGACTCGCCGACCGCGAGCGGCCGGGTCACGCCCGCGTGCTTGACGGTGACGCTGCCTTTGACCTCGAGGACCTTTCCGGCGGCAACGCCGGGCTGAACCTTCGCGGCCGATTCTGTAGACGACTTACCGCACGCCGCCGCCGACACGACCAAGAGACCCAAGAGCACCGCTCGCAACATGGGCGTGATTCTGCCACGCGAACGACCGCAATGCCGGGTAGAACTCGGGCGTGCGGTTTCTACTGGTCCTGCTGGTTGCCTGTGGTGCGTCTCACCATCCAAAGCCGGTGAAGCTGGGAGCGATCACCGGCCTGGTTCGCGATGCGACGTCCAGCGTGAGCCTCGCCCAGGTCGACGTGGAGCTCGGTGACAAGAGCACGGCGTCGAGCGCGGCCGGCGTCTACCTGTTCGACAACCTCCCGCCCGGCCAGTACACGCTGCACTCGCGCTACGCGAGTCAGCCGATCACGGTCGAGCACATCCAGGTCGATCCCGGCACCGCGACGTACGTCGACATCGCATTCACGCTCGGGGACCTCGCACCGATCGTGATCGACTGGGCACGCACGCGAGGCGACGAGATCCAGCAGTTCAAGGCGCTCGTCCCGCGCATCGAGGGAACGGTCGGTGATTCGAATACGCGAACACGCGTGGCGGGTGCAGTCGTCACCGCGGCCTTGGGCGAGCAGACGCTACAGACAATCACCGACGACGACGGGCGCTACCGGTTCGACAACGTCGACCCGGGCAGCTACGCGATCAGCGCCTACTACTCGATCGGCGGGCGAGCCCAGATCGAAGTTCGCCGGTCTGACGTTGTCGTCAAGACCGGCGGAGGTGTGTACGTCCCGCTGTGGATCGAGCTGACGAAGTAACCAGAATTTCAGTTGAACCAGAACCGGACGCCAGCAGAGAAGTCGATTCCGAAGTGCAGGTTGTCGTTGTAGTAGTTGCGGTAGAAGTCGAGCGTCGGGACGAGCTGCACGAAGATGTCGAGCGGCACGTTGTTGAAGTCGAAGTCGAGTCCGATCGGAACGCGAACGCCGAATGCCGATCCGCTGTTGTTACACCTGTTGCCAAACCGGTCGCATCCGTAATCGAAGCTCCAGAACCGGCCGCCGACACCGATGTAGAACGGCAGCTCGAACGGTTGGGTCGACGTCAGCACGAACGGGTGCCACAGATAGTCGGCGTAGAAGTGAAAGCCGTCGCCGGCGTAGTAGTGGTTGTAGATGTAGCCCAGGCCGAAATCGAGAGCGCCTGACTTCGACAAGAACCACTTGCCGTTGAGACCACTGGGCTCGCCGAGCTCGACGCCGAGGCCGAACGTCTTGTTCGCCTCGAACTTCTTGCTGCCGCTGCCGAACGATTTGGGCCGGGAGCGTTCGGCTTGGGCGGTTGTCGACACTGCGAGTCCAACGATGATGGAGAGCGCGAGAAAGCTCGGGTTCTTCATAGGGGTCTAGACTAGTCCGGCTTCGCGCATTGGCTCGCTCTCGTGTCACAATATTGGTGTGCAACGTTTCCCCACGTTGGGCTTGCTGTTGACGTGGGGCCTCGGCTGTGGTTTCGGACCCGCTGGTCCGAAGGCTGCACCCACAGAGGTGTCGGACAAGCGCCCTGCCGTGGTCTCGATGCCAATCGCGACGACGCCCGCTCCCCCGGCCGACGCTGCGATCATCGCGCCGCCAACGCCGCCACCACCGCTGCCCGATCCGCCGAAGCTCGAGTGCGCGGACGGAACGACCGCACATCCGGCAACGCATCCAGAGCCGACGTGGTTCTGCACGCGTGCCGATGGTGTGAAGCGCGGCGCGTTCTTCACGCTGTATCCCGATCAGTCGATCGCGATCACCGGCAGCTACAAGGACGGCAAGCTCGACGGCGCCTGGAAGCGGATGTATCCGGACGGCGCGGTCGCCGAGGAAGGCACATACGTTGCTGGGTTGCCCGATGGTACGTGGCGCCAGCTCGGCCCCGACGGCACGCTACTTGGCGAGTACAAGCTCAAAGCCGGCACCGGTAAGGCAAAGCGCTGGTACGACGACGGCCCGCTGTACAGCGAGGTCACGCTGAAGCGCGGCGTTCACGCGGGCTCCATCACGGTGCGAAACCGTGATGGCTCGATCGCGATCACCGCGAAGCAATACGGCACCAAGCTCGATGACAAACACGCCGTCGGAGCAAAGAATTCGCTGCGCATCGAGGAGACGTTCCGCCATGGCGTGCGCCAGGGGCCGCGCCAGATCTGGCAGTTCTGGGCGCTGCTGATCGACGAGGCGTACGACACGCGCGGCAAGCTCGACGGCGGCTTCACGATCTGGCGCGACAAGAAGGTCCCGCGCGTGCAGGGCACCTACGATCACGGCAAGCGCGTCGGCACGTGGGTGTGGACCGACAAGCTGAACAATCGCGAGCGCGAAGGTGACTACCTCGCCGGCAAGAAGTCTGGCACCTGGAACGAGTACACCGAGACGACGCTGACGTTCACCGGCAGCTACACCGACGGCAAGGCCGACGGCGAGCTCATCTACTACGACAAGACCGGCGCCGAGCTCGGGCGGTTCACGATCAGCGGCGGCAACGGCACGATGCTGACGTTTCACCCGAACAAGAAGCCGTCGTCCAAGACGCGCGTCAGCGGCGGCCTGATGAACGGCAAGTACGAGGAGCTCACGCCGCGCGGCAAGCAGCTCGTCGAGGGTTACTACGCGAGCGATCGCAAGCACGGCATGTGGCGCGAATGGAACGACAACGGCGTGCTCCTGTCGGAGATCCGCTGGAAGCGCGGCAAGCTCGACGGCGCGTTCAAGAAGTACGTCGACGGCAAGATCGCGGTCGAGGCCACTTACAAGGACGGCAGAGCCGAGGGCGCATACACCGAGTACCGCGATGGCAAGCCATCGCTGAGCGGGCAATTCGCAGGCGATCACCGGAGCGGCACGTGGACGATGTTCGATGCAGACGGCACGGCGACGCTGACCGCCACCTACAAGGACGGCGTACTCGACGGCGCCTGGCGTGAGGTTGTCGCGGGAGCGGTCACCGAGGGCACGCTGGTGGCCGGGCGGCCGAGTGGGACATGGACCCGTACCGATCGGGCAGGCGCGATCACGAAGATCGACGTCAGAACACCGTAAAACCCGC
>JAYVWH010000400.1:0-2808 GCA_043786265.1 Kofleriaceae bacterium
CGCGACGACAAGTGGGTGGTCGTGCAGGGCCACGTGTCGCAGCCGATCGACGACATCGATCTCGCGCAGCAGATCTACGGCACCGCGCTGCTCTCGGACAAGCCGCTCCAGGTCGCTTGCGACGACGACCGCACGCAGGCTACGCCGGAGGCTTCGCCATGATCGCATCGAACTTCCGGGAGCCGTGAGCTTGGCGGGGAGCGTGGCCAGGCAATGGGAACGGTACTGGTTTGCGGGCGGGGGGCGCTACAGCATCGCGATTATCCGGGTCGCGATTGCCATCGCCGTGTGGCTCTCGCTCGACATGATGAGAGACACCTGGGTCGACATCCCGAGCTATCGGGCGGTCGGGCTGTGGCAGCTCCTCGGTGCGAGCGCACCATCGCACGCGCTCGTCGAGGTGCTGTGGATCGTCGCGCGAGTCGCAACGGTCGCGATGGCGCTCGGCGCACTGTCTCGGATCGCGACCCTGGTCAGCTTCATCGCCGGTGTCCTGCTCGCGTCGCTCTACTACAGCGGCACTCCGACATGGTCGCACGAGTACAACGTCGTGTTCCTCGCTCAGCTCGCGCTGCTCGGCGGCCGGTGTGGCGACGCACTCGCGATCGACGCGCTGATCTGGCCCCGCCGGCAGGCGGCGCAGGGCTATCAGTGGTCACTGCGGCTCGTGCAGCTCGCGGTCGCACTGATGTTCGCCTCGGGGATGTTCCACAAGATCTTGCACGGCGGTGTGGGCCTCCATTGGGCGTTGTCTGACAACCTGCGCAATCAGATCGTCGTCCACTTCGACGCCGGGGGACTCGACCGCACGCCTGTCGCGGAATGGCTCGTGAACGACGTGTGGAAGTTCCGGACCGCCGCGCTCATGAATCTAGTGACGCAGCTCGTACCGCTCGCGGCGTGCGTGTTCGTACGTCGCCCCATCGTGCGTGCGATGTGTGGCGCGTGCTTCGTGCTCGAAGTCATCGCACTCGGGCTCGTCATGGACCTGTGGAACCTGCACTGGATCCCGCTCGCGGTCGTGTTCGTCGACTGGGACCGTCTACTGCGGCGACCCGAGGGGCCGGCACCCGATCTGCTTGTTGCGCGACGCTCCCGCATGGCGGTGACATCGTTCATTGCGGTGTTCGTCGCCGTCGACCTGGTTGCTTCGCTCGTGCCGCGCCTCGACCAGCGAATGAACGCGTACCCGTTAACGGGTTTTCCTATGTTCGCGACGATCCGCGCGGCGAAGCCGTACAACCGGCACGCGCCGTACTCGTTCGAGGGGGGCCACATCGAGCTGGTGTTCGGCGCGGATGCGCCGCGGAGTTTGATCGAAAGCCCGGGCTCTGCCGGGGCGCGCAGCGGCGCGGATGCGCCGCGGAGACTGATCGAGCTGGAGCTGGATCGCTACTACAAGAAATTGTTCCGGGTCCGCGATCGTGCGGAGCTGCGCGCACGGCTGGGCGACATCCTGGCGAGCGCCCGCCGCATGTACCCCGCGACGACCGCAGTGCGCATGTACTACGCCGTGTTCGAGGTGCCTGCGTATCCCGCGCCGGCGCGTCTCGATCGCAAGCTGATCGCGGTCGTCGGCGAGCTCTCGCTCGATGGCACTTTCCGTTCGCTGCTCGGTACCGCGCACGACGAGGGTAACGACATCGTGCTCTCACCCGGCGAGGTCGCGACCGGGACGATGGCGTACTACGCAGACCAGAGCCCCGAGCCGCATCCGCTCGCCGGTCTGCGCACGCAGCGTCCTCGCGGTCGCAAGCTCGCTTACGTTCTCGACACGGGGCAGCAGCGCTGGCTGATCTATCAGGCGCCGCGCTAGGCTTCGGCTTCGCGGGCTTCAGCGCCGGGCGCCGGCAGCTGATAGCCAGTGACGTGCGGGTCGAGCAGATACGTGTCGGTGACGCGCTTTTTCTTGAACCACGGCAGCATGCGAATCGGGAACGTGAGCAGCGAGCCCAGGCTGCCGAGCAGCTTGCCGCCGTAGGCCTCTGCGACGAGCAACTTGCGCTTGAACCGCGACAGCTCGGAGAGCGGGCGATCGATGACGCCGATCCGCCGCAAGCGAGTCTCCGCACACTGGTTAGCGTGGGCGAGGAACGCGGGCAGGTGCTTGAGCACGATGTGATCCGCGGGGACCTTCTTGTGGATGTAGCCGGCGAGCTTGGACACGCCCCACATCGAGACGAGCGAGAGGCCGAGCAAGCGACGCCGCAGCCACGGCTTGTCCTCGATCGCCTTGCGCGTCTGGTCCTCGCCAAACTCGACGTGTCGCTCTTCCTGCTTGACGGCTCGCTTGAGGATATCGATGGTCGGCTTGTGATCTAGGGTGTCGATCACGGCGTAGAACGCCTGCAGCACGAAGCCTTCGCCTTGCGCCATCTCGAGCGCGACGTGCTCGGCCCACGAGCCGCCCATCATGCCGGTGGACAGGAAGCGCACGGCCGGGTGGGCCGGCTTGGGCTTGCAGCCGAGCATCGTCATAATGCGCAGGAAGTTGTCGACGTGCTGCATCTCCTCGAGCGACTGGCGCGCGAGAAACTTCGCAGCCTCTAAATCGGGTGCGTCGTACAGCCAGTGGCCGACCTGAATGCCGGTGACCTCGCCGTACAGGAACTGGTTGAACATCCACTCGAGCAGGTCGTGATCACGGACCGGGTCGAGCTTGGCCCCGCCGAAATCGAACGTCATCTCCTCGCGCGTCAGCAGCATCGTCTACCTGGGTGCAGCTTAGCACCGTGGTCGCAAACCCGACCCGCGATCTTGCTAGAGCCCATCTCAAAAAATGATCCGGGCTCTACGGGTTGGGGCCGG
>JAYVWH010000401.1:0-4173 GCA_043786265.1 Kofleriaceae bacterium
GACCGGTGGAGCCGAGCCGCTCGCGCAGCAGTGCGACGCCGATCTTCATCTCGCGGTGCAGGCCGTTGAGATCGAAGCCCTTGAACGAACCGAGCGCGAAGCCACCGAATTCGTCGAGGCAGCCGGCGGGCGAGACCGTGTAGTGCGGGACCAGCCGCGCACCCATCACGCCGAGCGGGACGTTGGGCTCGTAGGCACGGAACACGACGCCCGCGAAATCGAAATAGGTCGCGACGAGCTCGCGCTTCTTGGCGTCGCGGAAATCGTCACCGAGGGTCCACCAGTTCTCCTCTACCTGAGTCCAGCCCTCGGCGATGAACACGGTCTTTGCGGGCGCGGTGCGGAGCGCCGCCTGGCGCTGCACACTCTGCTGCGCGAGCTTTTTGTACAGCGGCACGGTGCGATAACCGGCGTACGCCGAGGCGAGCACGGCGAGCGCGACGAGCGGCGCGAGCTGTCGCGACTCGAACACGGCATCGACGACACCGAGGAAGCCCGCGAGCAGCAGCGCCATCGACACGTAGTAGAAGCGCGGCCCGAGCTTGGGCGACACGAAGATCGTGCACGCGATCAACGTGCTGGCGATCAGGGCGACCGCGAGAAACCGGAACGGTCCGCGCAGTTGCTCACGCAGCTTGTCGGTATCGCGGCCGCGCAGCAGCGCAACGAGCAGCACGACCACGAGAAGCCCGAGCACCGGCGCGGCGTAGAGGACAAGGTTGCGCAGGATGTCGAGGTTGCCGTCGATGCCGTGCTGGAGGACGCGCCCGACCATGCCGGCGCGTTGAGCGAGGCCGTCGTAGCGCTGGCCCTGCCCGGGCGCAAAAAACAGCGCAGCGAACCCGGCGATCGCACCGGCGGCACCGAACATCGCGAGGCGGTTGCGCGAGTGCCACGCGTAGAGAACGAGGAACAGGCACAGCGTGGGGCCCGTGTGCTCGTTGCACATGCCAGCCACGATGCCGGCGATGAGATAGAGAGGCGCGAAGCGCTTCGCGCCCAGCCGGAGCGGTACGAGGAACCACAGCTGGACCGCCGCGGTGTAGATGTAGTTCGCGCTGTACGCGCTGCAGAACAGGGTCTTCCCGAGCTGCGGCAGGGCGAACCACAGCGAGCCGATCGCGATCGACCACAGCGCGAGGTCCTTGCGTGATGACCAGCGCGGCATGCGGCCCGTGCCAAGGATCAGGATCGCGGTCGCGAGTGCGAGTACGGCGATCATCGATGCGATCGGCGCGAAGTACGCGAGCTTGTACGCGAGGTACGTCAGCGGCTGGCCGAGACGCGGATTGCTGTGCGTGTACTCGTGGCCCCAGAACTCGAAGAAGTTCGCGCCCGAGAACGGCTTGGCGCCCGTGGTGATCGCGACGTTCCACGCGTCGAAGTAGAACGGCTCGTGCAGCATCACCCAGCCGATGTGCACGCACGTGACGGCCGCGTACGCGAGGAAGAGGGCGCGCCAGATCATCACTTGCGTGGCAGCGCGACGAGGGCGGGCGGTGCGGCGGCCTTGGCTTCCTGTTCGAAGTTTATCGTCTGACCGACGACGTAGAGCGGCCTGCCCTTCACCTCTTCGAAGATGCGCGCGATGTATTCACCCTGGATGCCGTTGGAGATCATCAACAGCCCGTTGAAGAACAGCAGCACGATCAGCAGCGACGCATAGCCGGGCGCCTTGATGCCGTAGAACAGCTTCTCGATCAGCGTGGCAACGAGGTAGATGAACGCGGCACCGGCAGACGCGAGACCGACGTAGGTCCAGATCTTGAGCGGCGCGGTCGAGAACGAGAACAGCCCGTCGAGCGCGAACCGCCACAGCTTGAAGAAGCTCCACGTGCTGTGCGTGTCATTTGCGCGAACGTTCGCCTGGAACTCGATCGACGCGACCTTGAAACCGGGCCACGCGAAGATGCCCTTCATGAAGCGATGCTTCTCCGGCATCTTCGCGATCACGTCGAGGATCTTGCGATCGATCAGCCGGAAGTCGCCGGCGTTCGGCGGGATCTCGACGCTCGTCATCGAGCGCATCACGCGGTAGTAGACGCGCGACATCGAACGGCGGATGAAGCCTTCCTCGTCGCGCTTGCTGCGCACGCCGATCACCATGTCGAAGCCCTCGCGCCACTTCGCGACGAACTGCGGGATCAGCTCCGCTGGGTGCTGGAGGTCGCAGTCGATCGGGATCGCGGCCCGGCCGGTCGCGTGGGCGAGGCCCGCGGACAGCGCGACGTCCTTGCCGAAGTTGCGTGCGAGGCCGACGACCTTTATGCGCGGATCCTGCGAGGCGGCGGCGGCGAGCATGCCAAAGGTGCCATCCTTGCTGCCGTCGTCGACGAAGATGATCTCGAACGTCTCGCCGATCGCTTCCATCACGGGCGTCACCGCCGCGAGAAACGGGGCGATGTTCCGCTCCTCGTTAAAGGCGGGCACGACCAGCGACAGCGTCGGCGGCGGTGTCATGAAGGCCTGCATATCATAGTCACAGTCGCACCCCGGCGCGCGTTCTTGCCATGCGCACGAGAAGGCCCATCGACAGGACCAGCGTGACCGCCGTCGCGGTAGCGGCCCCGGCCATGCCCATCACTGGAATCAACAGCACATTTCCGCAGAAGTTCAGCCCGACCACGATGAGGACGAAGATCGTGTGCCAGCCCGGCCGGGACGCCATCAGGAGCACCTGATTGAACGGCAGCCAGGGCGAGGCCAGCGCGATGCCACCGACCAGGATCGCGAACGAGGGCGCCCCCGCGGCAAAGGCCTGGTCGCCGATCAGAAACGGGATGACGTACGGGTAACACAGCGCGCCGATCACGCAGACAGCCGCGAGCCCGGGCACGAACCAGCGCCGCGTCTGCTTGATCAGCGTGTGTACCTCGTCGACTTTTCCCGCGGCGAGCGCCTTGGCGATCACCGGGTTCAGGTTGTTCTGCACCACGACCGCGAGCTGGATCGCACCCTCGGCGAGCACGCTGGCGAGGCTGTAGATGCCGACCTGCGCGTCGGACAGCACGACGCCCAGGCACCAGACGTCGAGCTTGCTGTTGAGCTCGTAGGCGAGCGTCGAGGCGACGCCCCGCAGGCCGTAGTCGACGTGCAGGCGAACCCAACGCATCCATCCCGCGCAGCGCGCGAGCTTCACGGTGGCGATCAGCTCGACGACGAGCACCAGCAACAGCGCACCCTCGGTGAATGTCCACAGCGCGGGGAGCTGGCCCGGCGTCGCGTGGAATGCACCGGCGAGAGCGAGGCCCGCGGCGATCAAGAGATAACGCAGCGACGAGTAGATCGCGAACGCGCGCATGCGGCGCAGTCCGTTGACCACGCCGAGCAGAACCTTGTTGATCGCGAAGCAGAACAGACCGGGCGCGGCCCACCGCATGCCGGTGGCGACCTCGGGGCTGTCGAGCAGCACGCCGATCGAATCGGCGAGCAGCACGAACGTGACCGTCGCGATGCACGCGATCACGAATGTCGGAACGAGCGCACCGACGACAATCCCGCCGATCGCAAGGGCCGGCCCTGCCGGTCCGCGCAGCGAGGCCGACGGCCGCGCGGAGTCGATCGACTCGTGATCGTCCGCAGCCTCGGCGACCGCGCGCAGCACCGAGTACTGCAGCCCACCGGCACCGAGAACACTGACGACGAAGAACGCCGTCGTGACCTGGTTGAACACGCCGAGGGCGGCGGCGCCCCACCACTTGCCGATGACGAAGTTGAGGCCGAGACCGACGACGCCGAGCAGGACAACCGGGACCAGGTTCCAGACGACGTCGCGCCGGAGCCGCTGGTCCATCAGTAGAGCTTGGGAGCCGCGTTGATCACTTGCAGCGCCTCTTCGGCGGAGAACCCGACGAGGTTCGCGTATTCGCGGACGCTCGGCCAGCGCGGCTTGGCGTACTCGCGCGACCGGAGCAGTGCCTCGTCGCGATCGAGGTGCTCCTCGCGGACCATGTTCGACAGCATCACGTCGTCCTCGGTGAAGCCCGCGATCGTCTGGTAGATGTAGTTGTAGAACGCGGCCGTGCCATCGCCGATGCGCCACGTCGACTTGGTGTCGGTCGCGATCTCCCAGTCGTACTCGTCACGGATCGTGTTGACGATCGTGTCCTCGTGCCACGGCAGGTACTGGAACAGGTAGAGGAAGTCGTCCTTGACGACGAACGTTTGATAGAA